>JAYVAP010000348.1:0-2849 GCA_043750915.1 Spirosoma sp.
CGAAAATAAAGGCCGCCATGAACAGATAAATAGACGTTTTATAACGAAACGTATAGAGTGTATTGGGAAACCGCCCCAGATAAACGAGCAAAAAATACAGCCCGTTGAGCAGCAGAACCGGCTCCGGCGACCAGCCCAGCAGGTAAAAAGCACCAGCCACCAAACCCGTTCCCAAGCCAATCAGCAGCAAAGCCCGCCACCTGGTTCTGACGGGCCGGTTGAAGCGCAGAAATAAACTCGCCAGCAGGTGCGAATACAGGACATAAACAAAAGAAATGGCCACAAACACCAGCAAACAGGCTATTTTCAACGGCGAAAACCGGATGTTCAGCGTGATGTCGAGAACAAACTGTGACTTCTCGTAGATGTTGTTGAGTTCCACGTAGCAGCCCATGAACAACCCATAACTCAGCACAACCAACCCCAGCGAGAGCATGAAGCGGCTCCACTGGGGCAGGCGCATCAGCCGGGCGCAATTCCGGGAACGGTAGTAATTATTGACCAGATAGAAGCCCAGTAGGGCAACGACCAGGGTGTTCAGCAGCAGGTCGCCCAGCGAAGGTGTGAGCACCGACGATGCGTAGAATTTAGGATTGAACAAGTCCGATTCTATGAACAGAAAAGGTACGCTGAAGTAAAGCATGACGGCCCGAAGCAGCACCAAGTAAGCAACTAAACAGGCGAAACCCCAGCCGTATTGTCGCCTGCGTTTCAACCATGTTATGGCCTGTAGCACGTAAAACCCCAGAAAAATGATGCCCAGCGAAGCCAGAATAACCGTATTGACGGGCGTTGAATGGTTTCGGTAGACATCCACTTTGGGGGGCACCACCGAAAACAGAAAAACGGAGTTGGCATCGTAGATGGACTGAAACGTATTTTGACGCTGGTTGCTGACAGCCTCCGGATCGAGCGCAAACAACAGCGGATTATAGCCCGATTTGAGGTATATATTGTCGGTCTGGTAAGCGCGATAGATGTTCACCAATGAGAATACATCCAGCAGCACATCGCCCCGCACAACCCGCTGGTGGCTGACAACGTAGCGCCCCTGCTCAAAATTGACCAACCGGGAAGTGTTCGTCACGGAAGCCACCCCGCCATAGTCCGGAATAAACCGATAGTCGGACCAGAACAGCAGTTGCCCATTCTGAAAAACAAAATACGGATACTGGGTTGGCACGCTCAGATCGGCAAAAGAGGGATTAGCCTTTTGCTTAAGCAACGCTGCCACGCGGCTCACCTCGTCTGTGCTGACCCGTACTTCGGCCTTCACCCGCTCCTGAACCATATTCAGGTACTGCTCGTGGGTGGCGTTGGGCGCGTTTTGTTCCAGCACTAAATAGCAACCGATTGACAAACCAACCGACAATACGGCCAGTACCAGAAAAATATGTCGTTCGATATGCTTCACAGGGCCCGGGAAAAAGGAGATTGTTCAAACAGGACCTAAAATCATGCCAGACTTGCAGAATCCATACCCTATTTCGCCCGGCCATCATTAAGGCTGATTGCATGTGCCCGGTTACATGAAAGGTCTATCCGTTATTTATCAACGGTGTAGCCGCCCGGTTCATAGCCAATTTCGGCCCCCAGCACGTAGAGTAAATGCCGACGGTCGATAATGACACGCACCCCGTCAACGTTATAGACATCGTCGGCCGGGCCGGGCTGATCGAATCCAAGCAGCCACGACGATCCGCAGCCCCCCCCCCGAATACCCACGCGCAACCCGTAGTCGGCGGGAATTTTATTGGCCTGGAGCGTGTCCAGAATCTGTTGCCGGGCCTCGGCCCGGACACGAACGGGGTTGTCGAGCATAAGAAAAGTAAAATTAACCGTTTTCACCCAACATCAGTATTCCCACTATGGAGCTGTTAAGCGATTTTCTGAAACTCATTGTACCGGCAGGCCTGGTTCTGTATGGCATGTACCTGACCGTCAAGCTGTTGCTGGAACGCGAAGCTGACCGCCACCGCTACGACGTGAAAACCCGCTACGCCGATGCCGTCGTGCCGGTTCGGCTACAGGCCTACGAACGAATGGTGTTGTTTCTGGAGCGCATCAGCCCCAATAATTTACTGCTCAGGCTGGGCGGCAGCAGCACCACCGTGCTGGAGTTTCAGCAGCGGCTGTTGCAGGAAATTCGCGACGAGTATAACCACAATCTTTCGCAGCAGGTGTACATGAGCCAGACCGTGTGGGATCAGATTCAGGCGGCCATGAACGAGGTGACCATACTCATTAACCAGGCCTCGAGCGACACCCGCCCCGATGCGCCCGCCCTCGAACTGTCTAAACGAATTTTTGAGCGCATCATCGAAAAAGACCGGCTCCCCACCACCAACGCCCTCAAAGCCCTGAAAGAAGAAATTCAACTGATGTTTATGTAACCTAAAACACGCCTGCCGACAGGGCCATGGCTTTTTGAAACGCTTCCTGATTGATAGACGGGGCCAGGCCGTCGTTGGTGAGGGTTTGGATAATTTCTTCGGTTGGGAGGTTGCCCGTCAGGGCATCGGCAGCCATAGGACACCCGCCAAACCCCCGCAGTGCTCCATCGATTCGGCCAATGCCCGCCCGCACAGCGGCCCGCACCTTAGCGGCCGTTTCGCCCGGCCGGGTGTGTAGATGGGCACCAAATTCTACCGATGGGAACTGCCCGATCAGGGACCGGAACAGACTGTCGATGGTTTCCGGCGTGGCGGAGCCAACCGTATCGGCGGGGGCAATAATCCGAACGCCCAGTTGCACTAACCGGCTACTGACTTCCACGACCAGATCGGGACTGTAGGCATCGCCGTAGGGATTTCCGAACGCCATCGACAGATAAACGACGACTTCCTTCC
>JAYVAP010000349.1:0-3442 GCA_043750915.1 Spirosoma sp.
CTGTACCATCAGCACCCAGGCCAGCGAATAGCCCGGAATGAGTTGCTGGAGTTCGCTGGGATAGCGGCTTTGGGTGATGCCTTCGGGAATCCGCGACTGGTTAAACTGCGCAATGGCGTTGCGCATGAGCCGGTCGTCGCCCGATACATAGAGCGAAACAAGGGCCTGAATGCGGGTGTCGCCAATATATTGCAACTGTTCATAATAGGGACAATCCATGTAAGTTTCGTTGGCACACAGCCGCGCCGTTCGCCAGCCCACCCGCCAAATTGCCGACAGGCTGGAGTCGCTGCTGGCAAAGCTGGCCCGTTCCCGAAAAGGATAGGCCGTAAAGCGGCTGTCGAAACGGTGCAGAATCAGGGGCTGGTTGCCGGTTGTCACATCAAGCTGCACATACCGGAACGTGCGGTACCAGAGGGGCATAAATTCGCGCCGGTCACCGCCGTCGGGCCGAAACCGGTCGTAGTAGCCCAGCAGCCGCCTTCCGTCCACCTCATTGCGGTTGCCTTTTTTATCGTTGGCATCGAACAGGGCTTCGCCGTAACTGATCTGAACGGTGCTGCCCTTGCCGCCACTGACGCTCAGTCGCGGGTAGGCGGTGGTGAGCTGGCCCTGGTCGAGCAGCAGCGACACCGTGCTGTTAGCGGGCAGGGTCAGATCGGCCGTGCCTGTTAACCAGCCGTCCGGGGTTGGGGCGGGCAGTCCGGTGGCCCGGCGGATGGCCGCAAACGACTGCCAGCGGGCTTCGAGGGGTGGAATGGGGCGGGGCAAAAGGTTCCAGCCCACATCGCCCGAAACACCATCAGTTTTGCCGAAGGCCAGCAACCGGGGTGTGGCCCAGGCCTTATCGTCGTAGTTCTTCTCCTGCCAGCCCCAGGGGTAGCGGGCCGCGTCGACATCGTCGCTGGGGCCAACCACAAAATACCACCAGTTTTCAAATTTGGCCACCGGTCCCCACGGAATGGGCGTATAAGCCGGGTTGGTCAGCACGCGCCACCGCGCATCGGTATCGACGCTGGATTCGGCAGTGGTGTTGCCCTGCAAAATGAACCCCGTCTGATTCGACATCTGGGCCAGGGGTGCCAGGTCACTAAAGTTCCAGACCACAGCCGCCAGCACATTGGCACCGGCTTTGAGGTAGGGTGCCAGGTCTACCGTTTCAAAATACCAGTGGTTCACGTCGCCCCGCGCCGGTCCTAAGCTCACCAACTGCCCGTTTATAAACAGCTGGTAGCGGTTGTCGGCCGAGACATGAACGATAAATGAACCCGGCACCGCAGGCAGATCGATGGTTCGGCGAAAATGATACACGCCATATTCCCGGAGCGACCCCGTGGGCGGGGCAATCCACTGCGCCGACCATTGCCGGGTGAGCAAAGCAGGGTTAACGGGCAAACTAACCTGCTGCTTACCAGACAGTTGCGGAAGGACAGGCTGAGCAAACGCGGTGGAATTGGTTAGGGCAATAAGAAACGAAAACAGAAACAGACGCATGAAATAGATATTATACGATGGGAAGTTTCCAGGGACTGTGGTAGTGCGCCCGGACTAACTGGTTAGCTTTAGGGTCGTCGGCAACGGTATTGGTGGCATCGGTCCAGACTACTTTACGGCCCAGCCGGTAGGCCATGTTGCCGAGTTGCGCACAAACGGCCACATTACGCCCTATCTCAACCGTTGCGTTGGGTTGCTGCCGGTTGCGAACGCAGTCCAGAAAGTTGAGCGTATGCCGGTCCAGGTCGCTGCCATACTGGCGTTGCGGGGGCATGGCGGGGGTCAGATACTGGTTGTTTTCTACTTCGGGCAGCACCTCCCAGCCCTGCCGGTCGGCTACCACCGTGCCGAGGTTGCCAACGAATGCCACGCCATGCTCGCGGTCGTAAGGCCCCCGGCCAATGCCAATGGCCTGCTCCCAAAGCAGGGTGAATTCGCCAAAGTCATAGACCGTTTGCATCGTGTCGGGGGTTTCGCCGGCATGGTCGGGAAAGCCCGGGCGGCCGCCCATAGCCATCACCGATTTGGGGGCGGTCACGTTCATCCCCCACATTGCCATATCGATCATGTGGGCACCCCAGTCGGTCATCAGCCCCCCGCCATAATCCCAGAAATAGCGAAAGCTGTGGTGAAAGCGGTTGCGGTTAAAGGGTTTCTGCGGGGCGGGGCCGAGCCACATGCCGTAGTCGACACCGGCAGGCTCCGGCTCATCGGGCAGCACGGGGAATGTTTTACCATAGGGCATGAACGCCCAGGTTTTCACCGTCCGGATTTTGCCCAGCTTGCCCGACCGGACGTAGTCGATGGCGGCTTTCCAGTGGGTGCCGCTGCGTTGCCACTGCCCCACCTGCACCACCCGGTTATGCTTGCGGGCAGCCGCCACCATCAGGTTGCACTCCTCAATGGAATTGGCCAGCGGTTTTTCTACGTATACATCCTTCCCGGCCTGGCAGGCCATCACCGTGGGCAAACAGTGCCAGTGGTCGGGCGTACCCACAATGACCATGTCTACGTCTTTATTATCGAGCACCTTTCTAAAATCGCCGTAGTGCGTGGGTTTGGGCGTACCAGCCGGAACAAGTTTTTCGAGTTCGGCGGCTCGTTTGATCAGCACGTTCTGATCTACGTCGCACAGGGCCACGCAGCGAACCCCTGGGTGTTTTAGCATCGAGGTGAGGTTGGCCCACCCCATGTTATTGCCCCCAATCAGGGCTACCGACAGGGTGTTGGCCGCCGAGGAAACAACGGGCGGGCCGGATGCAGGCACCAGCAACTCGCCGGGAAGCAGCACCCCGGCCGCTAATTGAGACGATTGCTGTAGAAATTGACGGCGTGAGTTTTTCATCGCAACGGGTGTTTAGGAATGACGGATGCGGGGAGAATCTATTTTTTGTCCGTTTCTACTGCCTTCAACAGGTCAACAATTTCGCGGTGGCCATTGTCGCGGGCACGGTCGATGGCCCGGAAGCCGTCGCTGTCGCGGTAAAACACGTCGGCATCCTGTGCCAGGAGTTTTTTCACCTGTTCAACATTTCCCTGCCAGGCCGCTTTCAGCAACTCCCGACCCCACCGGCCCGCCGTGACTGAGTCGGGTAAGGGGGAGACTGGGGCAACGGGCGCGGGCATTTTAGCCGTTGTCAACAGCATCACGGTAGCGGTGAGTTGGCGGGCTTCGGCCAGCTGGCGGGGTGTTTTACCGGCGTTATCCCGAATTTTCCGGTTGGCCCCCGCCCCTACCAACGCCCACACAATGGGATCGTAGCCCATCTCGGCGGCATAATGAAGCGGTGTTCGTCCGTTGCTGTCTTTAACATCGAGGGTTGCGTTTGCATCGAGCAGCACCCGAACCACCGCATCAGATACGTGCAGGGCATCGCTGAAGCGGGAATAGCCCTGCCAGGCGGCCCAATGCAGGGCCGTTCGCCCGTTTTTGTCGCGGGCATCGGGG
>JAYVAP010000350.1:0-12904 GCA_043750915.1 Spirosoma sp.
CTGACGTTCTCCAACGAGCTGATCTCCCGCGACGAAGGTCTGCACCGCGACTTCGCCTGTATGCTTTACACCGACCACATCAAAAACAAGATGCCGGAATCGGCCGTGTACGACATCATCCGCAACGCCGTCGAGATCGAGCAGGAGTTCGTTTCCGACGCGCTGCCCGTGTCGCTCATTGGCATGAACGCCGAACTGATGAAGCAGTACATTGCCTTCGTTGCCGACCACCTGCTGACCACACTCGGTCTGGCCAAAATTTATAACGTTACCAACCCATTCGATTTCATGGACATGATTTCGTTGCAGGGAAAGACCAACTTCTTCGAGAAGCGGGTTGGCGAGTACCAGCGGGGCGAAGTGATGGCCAAGTTCAAAGCCATGAAAGCGCAGGCCACGCAGGCACCGGGCGATGCAAATTCGTCCCTCGTGGCCGCTGAGGAACCGAAAGGATTTGTGCTGGATGCTGATTTCTAATTAACCCGAAATATATGCATACCAAACAAAATTAGTGCCCTGACTATCAGGGTACTAATTTTGTTTTTATCCTAAAAAAACCTTATCTCGGGAGACAGGGCTTTCTTATAGAAAACATAACGCACCTAAATAATTGTTTCCGTGACTTAAAGTTGCTTTGTCGGGCTATTATGAAGGTCTTATTACATTTAGAAGACTACATTTTTGTAATCAATGTTGTCTGACAAGAACAATTAATAAGCTTATCTTCAGTATATTATACTCAGGATATTTTCATGAGAAAGCCTTGTGTCTTCCGAGACAGGGCTTTCTTATGAAAATGAGCGAGTCGCCAATAGCCCTACTTTTGTGGTTGCACCACTACAAAGCCATGACTACTACTACCTGCCCGGTCAAAACTACCACCGCTCGGGCGGCCCCGTTTTTTCCAACTTCTTGAAGACACACCCGGGTCTCGCCGTCGCGGGTCTGGTGGGGGGCTTCGGCCTGGCGTTTATGGTTTTTTATCTACTGCCGACCAACCAGCAACTGGAACACGAACCGCCGGCACGAACATAATGATAAGGCTAATAATCAGGAGAAACTTCATGCGGGGTGTCCGTTAATAATGAATAAACGACGGGGCAGCGGGTTTAGTTTTCTTTCCCGCACGGAGTCGCTCATCAGGCACTATTCGAGAAAAAAGCGGACGTTTATTTATTGCCCGTACAATGTTTTGGCAGCCGCTTCGTATTTGTCGCCAGCCGACCATTGCGGGCGGGCGGTGCGGTTGGCAATTAGCCGGGCCGCGTGCGCATAGGCCTGACAAAACCGGTGGACGTAGCCGAAATCCAGTGACTCGGGGTTGTCGATAGCCTGGTGATAATACTTGCCAATGGCTTCGTCGAAGGTTTTGAAGCCCGGCGAGAAGGTGGGAGCCGGAATGCCTTTGGCCGCAAAACTAACGTTGTCGGAGCGGTCGAAAAGGCCCTGCTCAGGTGCCGGTTCAGCAAAAACACCCAACCCAAACGCTTTGGCAGCCGTTTCAATGTCGGCTTTGGCTCCGGTCCGCTCCAGCCCAATCACCGACACGAGGGTCGTGTCGTTATAGCCCGCACCGTCGGTATTGAGGTCAAAAATAGTTTGGTTAAGCGGCACCAGCGGGTGTTCGGCATAGTAGCTGCTGCCGAGCAGGCCCACCTCCTCGCCCGTTAGGGCCAGCACCAGCACCGAGCGTTTGGGGCGTTGCTGGCTGAGGGCTTTAGCAGCCATCAGGATCGAGACTGTTCCAAAGGCGTTATCCCGGGCACCGTTGAAAATACTGTCGGCAGGCTGGTAAGGGCTGCCTCCCTGTTTGCCCACGCCGATATGGTCGAAATGCGCCGACAGAATCACGTATTCGTCTTTAAGTTTAGGGTCGTTGCCCTCAATAATTCCCGCCACGTTGGCCGAGGGCGCGGGGCTGCGCATACGCCCGCTGGTGCGCAGGGTGGCGGTTTGGCCCGCTTCTTTCAGTTGTTTATACTGGTTATTGGCGTTATTGATCCACAAATGCGCCACCGCCACCGTACCCGTAGTGGATGCGGGCAGACTGATTTGTTCGCGGCTGAAATACTGATTCACAAACCCCCACGGAATCGACTCGCTGTAGAGTTCGACCAGTGCAGCGGCTCCTTTTTGGGTGGCCAGCTTACGTTTAACCCCCGACGCTCTGAATATTTCGCCGGGTCCTTTGGCCTCCGGCGAGCCACCCTGCACCACCACAATTCGCCCACTCACGTCGCGTCCTTTGTAGCCATCGTCGCCATCGGTCAGGCCATAGCCCGCATAGACCACCTCGCCCGAAACGTTGGCTGGCCCGCCAGCCATCACGGCCAGTTCCTTACCGAGCTGGAGCGTGTCTGTCCCAAAAATAAGTATGGCTGCGCTGGCAGCTTTCACTCTTTCTAAGGCAACTGCCTGAAAGTAAGTGGGTTTTTCATCCAGTGTGGCGGCTGGTCTGAGTCCCAGCGTTCTAAATTGCTCGGCAATATAACGGGCCGCAATCCAGTTGCCCGGCTCGCCTGTTCGGCGGCCCTGCAGCTCGTCTGATGCCAGAAAACGGGTGTGCCCTTCTACTTCGGCGCGGGAAATTTTAAATTCGGGCAGCGCAACTACCGGGCTGGCAGTTGGAGCGGGCAGGCGGGGAGGGGCTTTGGTGGCGGGCCGGGGTTGTGCCTGCGCCAATGTTGTGACCAGCACTAAGCCGGTCAGCCATGCTATTATGAGTTTTGTTTGCATAAGGGTTGGGTAACGATGAAGCCGTTGGGCTGTAAAACTACGAAAAAGCGTCTCCGCGATTTTCAGTAATTTTGCTTTTGCCTTTTCATCTCCTCATGCCCCATCGCTTCACCGGTACGCCCGATCTACCTATCCCTGCTGTGTCTGCCCGCGCTTCTCAAAAAGCAATGTGGCTCATGGTGTTCGGGGTGTTGCTGCTCTATGTGTTACCCTATGTTTGGCTGGGTGAGGGTGCCCACCTGACTATTCACGACAACTTAGACAGCGATTTTATTTACCTCTATCTCCTCAAAATCACTCGTACCGCCTTTGATTTCGACCTCACAACGAGCATTCCCAACGTGATGAACGGGGTTCCGCGTTCGGCCTTCCGCACTGGCCTGAATCTGGAAGTACTTTCATTTTATTGGCTGCCGCCCTACACGGCGCAGGTTGTCAACTTTGCGGCCGTACACGGTATTGGTTTTTTGGGGATGTACTGGCTTTTGAAAAAGCATATTCTGCCCGAGCCGGGCTGGGCGTTCACGCGGGTTGCCGTGGCGGTTTTATTCGCGCTGGTGCCATGTTATACTGTCCATGGCGCGTCGGTAAGTGGCCAGCCCCTGCTCTTGTTTGCTTTTTTGAATTTGCTCGGCCGTGGCCCGCAGCGGCAGGCCAGTGCCCTTGCCAACTGGCTTATCATCGGGCTGTTTCCGTTTTATTCATTTTTCGTTTGGGCGGGTCTGTTCATCTGCGTGGCCCTGGGCCTGATCGGGCTGGTGCGCATGGTGCAGCAAAAACGCCTGAATGGGCCGTACATAGGCGCACTGCTGCTGCTGTCGGGGGTGTACTTAGCCAGTGAGTGGGAGCTGATTTGGGGGTTTGTTTACCAGACTTACGTATCGCAGCGCGTTGCGTTCGACTACGGCCAGCTACGGTCGCTGCGGCTCATCGACAGCCTGCGCCGGAGTGCCGATCTGTTCGTTTGGCCCATGTTCAACACCGGGGCTTTTCTGACGCTGGGCATTTTGGCGGTAGCCGGGGCGGGAGCCTGGCGGGCGAAGCAAAAAAACGACAGTCGGGCGGTGTTGTGGCTGTTGGGCCTTCCCCTGCTGGCGGGCGTTATCTGCCTTATCCACGGGCTGTATCACTACGTGGTCGTTTACTTTGGCACGAGTTCGCTGGGCATGAAACTCCGCGTTTTTCAGTTCGATCGTTTTTATTTCCTGCTGCCCGCCCTCTGGTTTATTCTGCTGGCCATGGGGCTGCGACAGTTTCGGGCGGGCGGCTGGCCAAACCGGGTGATCCTGGCCGGGCAGCTCCTGCTGATGGTGTGGGCCAACAAAGAATGGCGCATCAATGTGGGCAAGATGACGGGTTTCGTAACGGAGGCCCAATACCCATCGTACCGGGCGTTTTTTGCCCAAAAACAATTTGCCCGGATTCGCGATTTCATTGGCCGACAGCAGGCCGATTACCGCGTTATCTGTTTGGGGATGCACCCGTCGGTGGCGCAGTTCAATGGTTTTCACACCCTCGATAGCTACCAGAATAATTATCCGCTGCCGTACAAACGGGCATTTCGGAAAATAATCGCCACCGAACTGGCTAAAGGAACCCAGAAGATGCGGGTTTATTACGATGCTTACGGCTGCCGGGTTTATCTCTATACCGCCGAACTGGGTATGAATTATCTGTTTGGAAAGACGGCTAACCGCTCGCTCAATAACCTCCAGATCGACAGCCGCGCACTGGCCGACCTGGGGGGCGAATACCTCATCTCGGCCGTCCCGATCCGCAGCGCAACCCAAAACCAGCTGCGTCTGGAAAAGGTATTCGACGATCCGGAAAGCTATTGGCGGGTGTGGCTGTACCGGGTTGTCAGGCCAAAAGGCGTGCGCTGAGGTCCACAACTCATTGACTGAAAGGTGTTATCTTTGTCCATAAAATACGTAAGATGGGCGAGTTCTCAACTTTTTCGCTCCCGAGTCAATGAAACAGGATATCCGCAAACTCAACGCTACCCAAATCCGCGATTGGCTCGTGCAAAACGGCGAACAGGGGTTTCGGGCCAAACAGGTACACGAATGGCTTTGGAAAAAGTCGGTGCCCGCTTTCGACCAGATGACCAACCTCTCGCTGCCCACGCGGGAATTGCTCAGCAGCCATTTCGAGATTCGGCCCCTAACCGTCGATCAGCAGCAGCGCAGCAACGACGGCACCATCAAATCGTCGTTTCGGCTGTTCGATGGTAATTTGGTTGAGGGGGTGCTCATTCCGTCGCTGCCC
This sequence comes from Spirosoma sp., assembly GCA_043750915.1. GTDB lineage: Bacteria > Bacteroidota > Bacteroidia > Cytophagales > Spirosomataceae > Spirosoma. Next base: position 5,005 of record JAYVAP010000350.1, read on the forward strand.
CAGATGGATGGTGGACCCGCCACTCCGCGCATGACGGCCTGCGTATCGAGTCAGGTGGGATGCTCGCTGACGTGCAAGTTCTGCGCCACGGGCTACATGGACCGCAAACGCAACCTCGACGCAGCCGAAATCTACGATCAGGTGGTTGCCATTGACCGGCAGGCCCGCGAAAATTATGACGTGCCGCTCTCCAACATCGTGTATATGGGCATGGGCGAACCCCTGCTGAACTACAAAAACATGCTGGAATCCGTTGACCGTATCACCTCGCCCGACGGGCTGGGGATGGCCGCCAGGCGTATTACGGTATCGACGGCGGGCATTGCCAAAATGATCCGGCAACTCGGCGACGACGCGGTGAAGTTTAACCTTGCCCTGTCGTTGCACGCAGCCAACGACAAAAAGCGCGACCAGATTATGCCCATTAACGAAAGCAATACGCTGGCCGTTCTGGGCGACGCACTAACTTATTTTTACCGAAAAACCGGCACCCGGATCACCTTCGAGTATATCCTGTTCTATAATTTTAATGATACCCTGGCCGATGCCGAGGAACTGTGGGCGTTTACCAAGCGCGTGCCCGCCAAAATCAACATCATTGAATATAACCCCATTGCCGAAGCCAATTTCACCAACACCGATCCGCAAACGCTCGACCGGTTTGCGGGCTTTCTGGAAAGCAAGGGCGTAACCATAAACGTTCGCCGAAGCCGGGGCAAAGACATCGATGCCGCCTGCGGCCAGCTGGCGGGTAAGAACAGGCCTTAACAATTCCGTAATATCGCTCTGGGTTGTTTCGCTTACTTTTGTGAGAATTGCTGGCCTGCGGACCTGCCGTGTGCCTACTCACAGAAGATTTTCACCCCATGTTCGGATTAGAGACGCACGTTTTTATTCTTCTCTTCATCAGCCTTTTTGCGGCCTGTGCTTTTGAGTTTGTCAATGGTTTCCACGACACGGCCAACGCCGTAGCCACCGTTATTTATACCAACTCCCTCAAGCCAACCGTGGCGGTGGTTTGGTCGGGCATCTGCAACTTCACCGGCGTTTTGCTGGGCGGCATCGGTGTCGCCATGGGCATTGTGAACCTGTTGCCGGTGGAGCTGCTGGTCGACCAGAACGTGTATCACAGCCTGGCCATGGTTATGGCCCTGTTGCTGAGTGCCATCATCTGGAACCTCGGCACGTGGTATTTTGGCCTGCCCAGTTCCAGCTCGCACACCCTCATCGGCTCCATTCTGGGCGTTGGTCTGGCGTTTGCTACCCTGCCCGAAAACAAAGACGGGGCCGCCGTGAACTGGGAGAAAGCCGCCGAAACCGGCTATGCGCTGCTGCTCTCACCCTTGCTGGGCTTTAGCTTAGTTATTGTGCTGATGTTTCTGGTTCGCCGGATGGTGCCCGCCGAAACCAAAGATGAGTTGTTTAAAGAACCAAAAAAAAATACCCCCCCGCCAACCTGGATACGGGCCATTCTGATTGCCACCTGCTCCATGGTCAGCTTTTTCCACGGCAGCAACGACGGGCAGAAAGGCGTTGGTCTGGTTATGCTGATTCTGATCGGTATCGTGCCGTTTCAGTTTGCCATCAAAGCCGACATTGACCCGCGCTCGATGCAGGCCAACATCAGCAGTATTCAGCAAACAATAGCCGCCCTGGACTCCAACCAACTGGCACCGGTCAATCGCGCCCGGCTGGCCCGCACGCGCAGCGAACTGGCCGATCTGACTAAACTGACCAACGGCTCGCTGATCGATAATAAAATTCCACAGGCCAACCGACTGGACGTGCGACGCGATCTGCTGCTCATTACCAGCAATATGGCCAAAATTTCGGACGACGAAGGAGCCAACCTCAGTGCCAGTCAACTGGCCGCGCTGAAAACAAACCTGGGCGAGAAAAGCGGTTTGCGCCGGTTCACCGACTACGCGCCACTGTGGGTTATTTTGATGATTGCGCTCTCGCTGGGCTTGGGCACCATGATTGGCTGGCGCCGCATTGTAGTGACGGTGGGCGAAAAAATTGGCAAGCAGCACCTGACCTACGCACAGGGTGCTTCGGCTGAGTTAACGGCCGCCATCATGATTGGTCTGGCTTCGTGGCTCAAACTCCCGGTGAGCACAACCCACGTGCTGTCGTCGGGTATTGCGGGCAGTATGGTGGCCAACAAAGGCATCAAAAACCTGCAGGGCGGCACGGTTCGTAATATCGCCCTCGCCTGGGTGCTCACACTGCCCGTTTCGGTCATGCTGTCGTTTACTTTCTATATTCTGTTTCGCTGGCTTTTTTAACAGTCCCTTTATCGGCTATTTGAAATAAAAACCAGACGGCGCAATTTCGGCCCGCACCGAGTCGATCAGCACCGCGCTGACTCCGGTGTCGCGGTAGCGCAGCACATAGCCCGCCTGTTTATAGGACGGTGTCACACCGGCATAGAGATACCCCGTCAGCGGATCGATGCCCAAGCCGGAAAACAGCCGCCCAATAAAGGGCCTGGTGGCCGGAATAGTCTCGGCATCGATGCTGAAATTATAAGTTTCTCCCTTCTCCCGGAAATTATCGTTCGGATCGTAGAATGAGTTGACGAAGTAGAACGTCCGTTTGTCTTGGCTAAGGGCGAAAGCACCGGGCGATTTGGCCGAATTGCCCACTTTCAGCCGTGTAAGAACGCTTCTGGTCGCGATGTTTATGCGGACTATTTCCTTTGCCGATGACGCATAGGCCCACAGCCGCCCGTCGGCATCCACGGCCACCGGATTGGTGTTGACACCCACATCGATGCCCGGTTTCCTGACCTCGTCTTTTTCGGTGTCAATAACCGTCAGTACCCGTTCGCCCCCGCTGCTACCCACATATACCTCCGCCCCCACCACCACCATCCGGTTGGCTCCTTTTGTCACGGGAATTTTTTTCACTACCGTCCGCGATGCCAGGTCCACCACCAGCAAATAACCGGGTTTGGCGTAGAAGTTCGTAAAGTCGCCCGTAGCATCCCAGCAACTCACGTAGGCTTTGTTAGGCCCGGCCCGAACCACATAGCGCGGGTTTTCGACATCGGGCGCGTTGAGCGTGGCCAGCGATTTGAACGTGCCCGACTCAACAATCTCGATTCTATCCTGCCCGGCTTTGTCATTATCGACCAGAATCACGCCTTTACCATCGATTTCGGTATAATCCTGAACGCTGCCAATGAGGGGGCGGTCGTTGGCCGCCCCGAAGATATTGGGCGAAACGGTATTTGTGTTGCGGGCCAAAAATGAGATGGAGCCGTTATTATCCTTAAAATTACCGGCATTGAGGATGTAAACCCCCGACCCTTCGTAGGGCGATGCGATCGGATCGGGGGTTTTGCAACCCAACACGGTTAGGGCAAATAGCCCGGCTATTGCCGGCTTAGTCAACTGATTTTTCATGGATATTCGGTAAACGGGTAAATAGTAAATTTATGGAGACATTCCGGCCCGGCAACAGGCCCCGTGTGACGCTGAAGGTGAGCACATCGAACACATTATTCACCTGTCCCTGCACCCGAACCACCGTCGAATGATATCGTAAGCTACTCTCCAGCAATACATTGATCAGCGTAACGCCTTTAAAAAACTGGCTTTCATCGAAGGTAGTGTACCGGCGCGACATGGCCTGCGTCTGCACCGTCAGGCGTGTCTGGCCCTGTTGCACATACAGGTTTGCGTTGCCCGTATGAACGGGTACGTAGGGCAGTTGTTTGCCCACCACGTCGTTGGCATATGCGCTGTAGACCCGCTCCTGCGACGAATGTGTGCGGGCGTACCCAACCCGAAAACCCATCTGCCAGCCATTACGAACGCAGGCCAGAGCCATGTTCAGCTCGCCCCCCCGGGCCACCACCAACTGGAGGTTTTCCACGCGGTAGCCATAGTCAGGATTCCAGTAGGACCAGTCGTCCACCCGGTTACGGTAGGCCGTGGCATCGGTTGTCAGTGTCAGGCCGGGCAAGGGGGTAAACCGCGCAGTAACGCCCATTTCGAGGTTGAATCCGCGTTCAGGCTGGAGGTCGGGGTTGCCCAGCACGCGCCAGTAGCGTTCGTTAAGCGTGGGAACCCGGTAGCTGCCACTCACGGCTCCCTTAGCCGTCAGCGCAAACCGGTTGTGCTGCACGAGTTGGTACTCGGCCCCCAATGATGGGGTTAAAGGCGGGTTGAAGCGGGTTATGAACGCCTGCCGAACATTGGCCGACAGCAGCCAGCGGGCCGTTTGCCACCGCAGCAGGGCGTAGATATCCTGGCGATTCTCGGTAATAAGCTGCCCGCCGTAGCCATCCTCGCGGGTGCGGTAATGCGACCATTCGCCCCCAACGCGCAGGATCAGCTGGCTTGTTACGTGGCTGGGTGTCAGGGAAAATTCACGCTCGGCGCGGCCAATAAACCGGTCGGTTTGGGTGTGGCTCGGCGTGTCGAAATCGCGTTTGGCGTAGTCGAATACATCCCGAATCCAGCCGAGTCGCAGCGTCAGGCGGTTGGTTTCCCAGCTTGTCAGCACGCGGGCCGACTGTGTGCGGGTGCGCTCGCGGGCAATGGTATCGTCGGGCGTTATAACCAGGTCGTTGTCCGACAGCCACGCGTTGACCGACAGTTGATTCCCATTTTTGTGGCGGGCATACAGGTCCTGCAACAACCCGCGCTGCGCCGTGCGCGACTGCTCCACAAAGTAACTGCGCCGTTCGCGGTAAGGATAGACATTGTTGAACTGATTCCGCCAGGCAAATGTCCGGCCCGACACTTGCCACGAGCCCCCCGTTTTTCCGCCATACCGAATGCCCGCCTGCGTCTGGTTGTTGCGGAAGCTGGCCATTTGCTGACCAATCGTTACGCCAATACCCGTTTGCCAGGTGGGGAGACTACCCAACAGCACACTACCGCCAACGGCATCGGAACCCACCACGCTGCCCGACGAGCCGTACTGCACCGACAGGCGGTCGAAGCCCGCAACGGGCAGGGTCGAAAAATCTGTTTGGCCCAGGTTGGGCTGGTTGATATTGATCCCATTCCAAAGTACGGCTGTGTGGCTGGCCGACGTACCGCGAAACGAGACCGTTGCCAGCTGGCCGGGACCATAGTTTTTAAACGCCAGCGGGGTGTTGAACGCCAGCACATCCATGAGCGACCCAAACCGAAACTGGAGCAGTGTCGACGCGTCGATGCGCTGGCGTTTCTGGCCCGCTAAAAAACGTTCGGGCGTAATAGCCCGCACCGTCACCACCGGCAGCGACAGAGCGGCAACCGAGTCGGGCGGGGGGGCGGTTGGCTGCGCCAGACTCGGTTGTTCTGTAACGAAACAAACGAGCAGTGCAACAACCCACCGGCAAGGGGTTTGTAGGATCACAACCAGGCAAAAAAGAATGTGCATCGAAACCGCACGTGGCTGGGGCGTTTCCTCCGAACGCCGAAACAACGGATGGTCATGGGCAGGTCTCCTGGCTCGTCTCGCCGGTTCGGGCCTTCCCACCCGAACGCCGGACTAAAATCCGTTGGTCGGGCAGTGGCTACGCAGATGGAACCGGTTTTTACAAAGACTTACAGTTGCGGGGACAGCTCCGGCCTTACACCGAATTCCCTTTTAAGCCACGAGTGCTACCACGAAGCAGCACCAGGCACCAATAACTCAGGTGCAAAGGTAGGGCTTGCCTGTAAATAAAAAAAACCGCCCCGTAGAACCGGTACGCCTAATTTAGTCCGTGTTGCGGTAATTATTTTTCTTCATAACACAACTTTCTCCCTACTTTAGCAGTAGCTCAACCTATCGCCCATGTCTCCTGTTCTCAAATATCTTGTTCTGCTGCTGGGCTGGCCCGTGTTTTCCCATGCGCAAGTCCAGATTTTGCACCCTATGCCGCGCTTGGTGGTTCAGCGCGGAGCCGATGGCAATGGTCAGCTCTACCTGTCGGGGCGGCTCACGGCCCCGGCCGACCGGGTGGAAGCCCTGCTCACCCCCGTGGTGCCGGGGCAGGGCACCGCCACCGGCTGGCAAACGGTGCAGGTCAATCCAACCAACAACCTGTTTCTGGGATTCATAACGGGCACGGGCGGCTGGTATGTGCTCACCGTGCGGACCATTGTCAACAACACCGAAACCAGCCGGGCAACTGTGCAGCCGGTGGGCATTGGCGAGGTATTTATCACGGCCGGGCAGTCGAACTCGCGGGGGCTGGGCGTAGGCGATAATGACCTCGGCACCGCCACTGACCGCGTCAATGCCATCGACACCATCAACCATTCTTACCCACCGGGGGCGCAGGCCTTAGTGTCGTCCGGCGATCCATCGCCGGTGGCGGTTTATAAATCCCTGACGGCGGGCCGACGCATTTTTCCCATGGCTGAGAGTTCGTGGGGCTGGGGCGAACTGGGCGATTATGTGGTGAATCGGTATAACGTGCCGGTGGCGTTTTATGTAGTGGGATGGGATGGCTCCACCATTGAAAACTGGATCAACTCGGCCAACGGCATCCCCACCTGCAACCGCTATTGGTGCGTAGAAAACTGGCCCAACCTGCAACCCTACACAAACCTTAAAAATGTATTTACCTATTATACTGCCATGGCCGGTGCGCGGGCGGTGTTGTGGCATCAGGGCGAATCGGAATACGGCGATGCCGGGTCGGGTAGTGTTCCCGAATACCGCAACCGGCTAACGGCACTCATCCAGAAATCGCGGCAGGACCTGGGCGGGCGCAACCTGCCGTGGGTGGTGGCGCGGGCTTCGTTCGACGGCAGCACCGACCGACCCAGCATAATCAGTGCCCAACAGCAGATTATCGACACGCCGGGGCTGAATGTATTTCAGGGGCCTTATAACGACACGCTCGTCAACCGCAACGCCGGCACTTCCGACGTACACTTTCGCAATGCCCGGCGGCCCGCCCTTCACCCGCGCTACTACCTCGCGCCCAACACCATTCCGGTAGACATGGGCTTGTCGCGTTTTGCCCGCAACTGGAATAATAGCCTGAACACGGCTTTTTTTCAGAATGCGCAGCCCATCACGCCCAATCAGTTTGCCGCTACGGGTATGCTGGCCGACTATGTTTTGCCCGGCGACAGTTTGCGCGTGTCTTTTACCACGCTCGGCCTGTTTGCTGCCAACACCGCCTGGCAGGTGCAGCTGCTCGACTCGCTGGGAAATTTCAAAGCCATTCTGGGCAGCGGCACCGCAAGCCCGGTACGGGTGAAACTGCCCAACAGCTACCAGAGTGGGCGGTTTCAGGTGCGGGTGGTGTCACCGGGCCTGGCAGCCGTTCCGTCAAATCTGTTTCGCATCACCGCGCAGCTGCCCACCGCCGATCTGAGCATGGGCATGGGCATTGACCGACGCACGCCGGACCTGAACAGCTCCGTTACGCTGACGATGGTGGTGCGCAACGATGGCCCCAATGACGTAACCAATGTGTCGGTGCGCAACCGCCTGCCCAGTAACCTGACCGTGATTTCAGCTCCGAACCTGTTTCTAAACGGCAATGTTCTGGCCGGCACCATTACCAGTTTGCCCGCCGGAACGCTGGCCATGCTGAGCTTTACAGTTCAGCCCACCGCAGCGGGCACCTACCGCAACGGGGCCGAAATCATTGCGTCGTCGCTGACCGACCCCGACAGCCAGCCCAATTCGGGCATTGGCGATGGGCAGGACGATATGGCCTGGCTGGATTTCCGCACGCGCCAGACCAGTTCAGCCGTGTTTACATCGCCCAACCCCGATCAGGTACCACTGCCCGCCCCAATTGGCAACCAGCCCCCACCCGACCCGGCAAAGGCCGATCTCAGCCTTAACCTGTGGGTAAGCAACCGGGCACCCCGCCTGAACGACACCATTACGTATATGCTGACGCTCTCCAATGCGGGCGGATTATCGGCCACCGGCCTGAGTGTGGCGG
>JAYVAP010000351.1:0-5254 GCA_043750915.1 Spirosoma sp.
CATCTGGTTGTACCAGTTCACGTAGCGGTCGTGCCCGTCGGGATTTAAATCTGGGTCCAGAATTACCACCGAGGTGTTCAAAACCTTCTGCGAAACGGCATTGGCCGGATCGATCAGCTGGTAGAGCACCTCCATAAACGCTTCGGAACTAACGGCTTCGTTGCCGTGGACATTGTAGCTAAGCCAGGCGATAGCTGGTGTTTGCTGGCTGGCCGGTGTCTGCGGGCTGGTTGCGGAGTTGCCCTCCATCATGCCGATGCGCCGGAGGTTGTCGGTTCGGATATTGTCTAAGCGGGCCATGTTCGCATCCGACGCTATGGCAACGGCCATCAGCTGGCGACCTTCGTGGGTGGTGCCGTAGGGGAGGAGCTTCACGCGGCCGGGGAGCTGCCGGGCCAGCTGCTCGGCGTAAGCCAGAACGCGGTGGTGGGGCGTGAAGCGGTCACCAATTTTGTAGCCCAGAAACTGAGCCGGTGTCTGTACGGTGGCGGTGGTCTGGGCCAGCGTCGGGAGGGACGCAAACGCCAGACCTGCCAGCAATAAAACGTGTTTCATCGAGAAGGGTAAAAAAAATGAATGGCTAATGTGCTCAAAAATAGGCGTAAAACGTACAGGAATCAGTTTTTTGGAAAAATTTTACCGGCATGTCTTGCATTCGTAAATTCGTCACTTACCTTTGCACCACGATTCGCCAACGGAGCGGCTTAAACGCCAAACCGCTGGGTCTTTTCACAAAGACGGTCGATTCGTCTAGCGGTTAGGACACTGCCCTTTCACGGCAGTAACACGGGTTCAAGTCCCGTATCGATCACAATATGTAATAATATTGTTTTAGGAAAAAACCTGAATCTGCTAAGATTCAGGTTTTTTTATTTTTTGAACCATAATTCATCCAGCATGCTCTCTGCCCGGCATCAATATGCAGGAACGCCCGATTTGCGGGCCGTCGTTTGCAAACGCGCCACCTCGGCCACCATCCGGGCCGAACCCGCGTAGAGGGGCGTGCGCTCGTGCAAATCTACGGGCCGAATGTCCAGAATAGGCCCGCTGTTGTCCATGGCTTTACCCTGCGCCTGTTCGGCCAGCCACGCAATGGGAAAGGCTTCGTAGAGCAAACGGATTTTGCCGCCCGGCTGATGCGTGGTGCCGGGATATAAATACAAACCGCCCTTCAGTAAATTCCGGTGGAAATCGGCCACCAAAGCACCAATGTAACGCGCCGAGAAACCGCGCTCCCGGCAGCGGATCAGATACTGCTGAACCCGCTCGTCGTAGGCCGAAAAATAACCGTCGTTGCAGGAATAAACCCGCCCCTCAGCCGGGCAGATAATCTGGGGATGCGACAGCAGGAACTCGCCCAGCGACGGGTCGTAGGTGAACCCGTTAACGCCGTTGCCCGTGGTGAATACCAGCATCGTGGAGGTGCCATAGAGCACATACCCGGCCGCTACTTGTCGGCGGCCGCCCTGCAAAAAATCGGCTCTGTTGGGGGGCGTACCCACGACCGATAGCCGCCGGTATACCGAAAAAATCGTGCCCACCGAAACGTTTGTGTCGAAGTTGGACGAGCCATCGAGCGGATCGAGCGCAACCACATATTTGCCTTCCGGGTGTTCCGTTTCAATGAGTTCTTCGGCTTCTTCCGATACCACAGCCGCCACTTCGCCCCCGTTGTTCAACGCCCGCACAAACCGGATATGAGCCGCCAGGTCGAGTTTCTGCTGCATTTCTCCCTGTATGTTTCTGCTCCCGGCTGCACCGGTGATACCCGTCAGACCGGCCAGGCTTATTTCCCGGTTAACAATCTTGCTGGCCAGGGCAATGTCGCGCAGGAGCTGCGAGAGATCGCCAACTGCCGAAGGATACTGACTTTGTTGCCGTCTGATAAAACGGTCGAGCGTGGTGCCAACGCGTAGGCCTGGTTCCGGTAGTGGGGATGCCGGGACCGGGTGGGATGCTGCTTGGCTGGCTGCTCGTTTGGCACCGCTTTTTTCTGGTTGCGTTGTTGTCATGGGTCTGTTAAAGTTCGTTGAGTTTCTCGGCGAATGCATGGGCCAACCGCCGGGCGGCCAGCCGGTACATCTCTTTGTATTCCCAGGTGTCGATGGGGTTAAGCAATTCGGCAGGCACGCCGGGGCACCGCTTGGGAATGGCGAGGCCAAATTCGGGGTGCTGTTCAAACGGCACGTGGTCCAGCGCACCCGTCAGGGCTGCGTTGATCATGGCACGGGTGTAGGGCAGCGACATCCGCTTGCCAACGCCGAAACTGCCGCCTTTCCAGCCCGTGTTGATGAGCCACACCTGAGAACCAACCTGCTCAATGCGTTCTTTAAGCAGGTTGGCGTAGGTGCGGGCGGGCAGCGGCAGAAAAGCCGCCCCGAAACCGGGCGAGAAGGTAGCCATTGGGGTGGTGATACCCTGTTCTGTGCCCGCTATTTTGGCCGTGTAGCCGAGCAGAAAGTAATCGACTGCCTGCGCGGGTGTCAGCCGGGAAATGGGGGGTAACACGCCAAATGCATCGGCCGATAAAAAGAAAATGTGTTTCGGTGCGGCCCCGGTCGAGGGTGCCACGGCGTTGCGGATATGGTCCAGCGGGTAGGCGCAGCGGGTGTTCTCCGTCAGCGAACTATTGGCGTAGTCGATGCTCGTGCCGTTGGGCTGAAAAGGCGTGTTCTCCAGAATAGCCCCCCGCCGGATGGCATTGAAAATCTGCGGTTCATGCGCCTGACTCAGGTTGATAACTTTGGCGTAACAGCCACCCTCGAAGTTAAAAATGCCCTGGTCGGCTAAACCGGGCGGGCACCAGCCGTGCTCATCGTCGCCGATGAGCCGTCGGCCCGGATCGGCCGATAGGGTTGTTTTGCCTGTTCCCGACAGGCCAAAAAACAGGGCCGTGTCGCCCCGTTCGCCCGCGTTGGCCGCGCAGTGCATCGGCAAGACATTGTGCCGGATGGGCAGCCAGTAGTTTAGGGCCGAAAAAACCGACTTTTTAATTTCGCCCGCGTAGCCCGTTCCACCAATCAGAATCACGCCTTTCGATAGATTCAGGATCGTAAAGTTGGGGTTGCGGGTACCGTCGATAGCCGGGTCGGCCGTGAACGAAGGATCGGCAATGATCGTCAGATCTACCGGCCCGTCGGTCGGTTCGCCCGCCTGGGGCCGCAAAAACATGGTGTAGCTGAACAGGCTATGCCAGGCCAGGGTGGTCATGATCCGCAACCGAAGTCCGTATTGCGGCAGTGCTCCGGCGCGGGCATAGCGCACATAAACCGTTGCGTTGGCTAAGTGGGCTAACATCCGCTCGTGCAGCACGTCGAACTGGTCGGGGTCGAATGGCTGATTCACCTCGCCCCAGTCCACGGTTTGGTCGGTTTCGAAGTCCCGCACAATAAACCGGTCTTTGGGCGTTCGTCCGGTAAATTTACCCGTGTTGCAAACCAGTGCCCCATTGTCGGCCAGGCGACCTTCGCCATTTCTGATGGCTTCGTCAATGAGTTGCTGAGGCAATAAATTGTGCTGGTAGTTGCCCGCCCGGTGTTCGAGCGCGATTGTTTCTCCGGTCTGGGTCGGGGCCAACGGTGTCATTACGTCCATGTCCTGTTTTGTTTTGTTGCTGACGAAAAATGTCGAATCTTTTAGTGATACAAAAGTATTCAGCGATTATGGGTATAACAAGCGATAAATCGCTAAAAATGAAGATTATTGATTCTACGGTGGCTGCGCTGTACTTTTGGGCGAAAAAAAAAGCAGGTATGGACTTTGGTTCGGATAAAATACGGTTGCTGTTCGGGCTGAAGTTACGGCAACTCCGGCTCGACAAGGCCATTACCCAGCAGGAACTCGCCGAGAAAGCGGGTTTGTCGCAGTCCTACATCAACGAGATTGAGAAGGGCAAAAAATACCCCAAAACCGAAAAGATCATTGCCTTGGCGCGGGCCATGGATACCTCCTATGACGCGCTGGTTTCGCTACAGCTCAACAGGCAAATGGAGCCGATTTACCGGTTACTCCAGTCCGACCTGCTGGCCGAGTTGCCGCTGAGTATGTTTGGCATCGAGCCCGGCGAACTCCTCGAACTCCTCTCCGAAGCCCCCGTTAAGCTGAGTGCGTTTATTAGCACGGTGGTCGAAATTGCCCGCAATTATAACCTCACTGTCGAGCAGTTTTACTTCGCCGTGATGCGGACGTATCAGGAAATGCACGATAATTATTTTGAGGATATTGAGGCCGCTGCCAGCCGCTTTCTGGCCGGGAGCGACCTGCCCCCCGATCAGCCCGTTGGCGAAGCCGGTCTGACCGATTACCTGAGCCGCCACTATGGCTACCAAATCGTTTTGTTCAATGAGCAAACCTACCCGGCCCTGATTCGGCTGCGGTCGGTGTTTATTCCGCCCGAAAAACGGTTGCTGCTCAACCAGAATCTGACACCCGATCAGCGGGGGTTTACGCTGGGCCGGGAGCTGGCGTTTCAGTATATGGACCTGAAAGACAGGCCGTTGACATCGACCTGGGTAGAAGTAAATTCGTTCGATCAGGTACTTAATAATTTCCGGGCATCGTATTTTGCCGGGGCCGTGCTCATCCGGCGGGAGGCTCTTCGCCACCGGCTCAACGGGTTTCTCAACCGCACTACCTGGGCCGAAGCGGCCACCGATCTGGTGGCCATACTGAACGAATTTCAGGCCACGCCCGAGACGCTGCTCCTGCGGATGACCAACCTGCTGACCCACGATTTCGGTATCGAAGACGTGGTTTTCCTGCGCTTCGAGCACGAGCTGGAAAGCCCCGTTGTCAACCTCACCCGGGAAATTCACCTCTCGCAGCTCCATAACCCCCACGGCACCACCGAAGAACACTACTGTCGGCGCTGGGCTTCGCTCACGAGCCTTTTTGAGCTGGATGTGCTGCTGCGCGAAAACACCTACCACGAGCCGTTGCTGCGGGCGCAGCTGTCCGACTACATCGACTCGAAAAATACGTACTTTATTTTCACTTTTGCCCGGCCTCTGACACCCATCCGCCACCTCACCCACAGTGTTTCGCTGGGGGTGCTGCTCAACGATGCGTCGCGGTCGCGCATTCGTTTTCTGAACGATCCGGCCCTGCTCCGGCGGGAGGTCAACGAATCCTGCGAGCGTTGCCCGGCCGTCGACTGCCGCGAGCGGGTTGCTCCGCCTAATCAGCTGGAACGCCAGCAGCGCGTGGTAGCCATCAAAAAAACACTCGCTGAACTCGGCGTTACCTCAGCTTTGTA
>JAYVAP010000352.1:0-3283 GCA_043750915.1 Spirosoma sp.
TGACCAGGTCCATATCCCGAAAAATCTGGCCCGGAAATTCCTCTTTTTGCAGGAGTTTGTTCTTAATCAGCCGCAGCTGATTATAAAAAAGCTCTTCAAATTTCAGCCGTCGGATGGCTTGTTTGAGCCACGCCTGGTTCTGCGGCAGGTGGATGTTCCACATGGCTTCGCGTTTGCCCACCAGCCGGTACTGCTGCACGAGCGAATCGGGCAGGGTTTCGCGGATGTGGGGCCATGCCTGCTCGAGCAACGCCCGCATGGCTTTTCCCAGAATTTTGCTGTCGAGGTGGCGTTTGCGAAGTTTCTCGGTGAGGTTATATACCGGAAAAAAGCCCGGCTCATTTTCCGAAGCGGTCGTGGTGTTTTCCAGTTCGGGATGCACGATGGTAAACTGCCCGTTGAAGGACTGAGGTTTGCCGTAGGCGATGTATTCGCCCTCGCGCCGAAGAATTTTCTCAATGTAGGTGATGCCCTGAAACCACACGAGTGTCATGGAGCCGGTGCCATCGGTGAAGGTAGCCACCAAACGTTTTTTAGGACCTTCGCCCTCCAGCGACCAGTCGCGGAGCCGACCCCGCACCTGGGCTGAGGGCATGGAGTCCATCAGTTCGGCAATGGTGTAGTAGCGGGTGCGGTCGTCGTAGCGGAAAGGATAGTACTGGATCAGGTCGCCGTAGGTGAACAGGCCCAGTTCTTTATTGAGCAGTTCGGTCCGTTGGGGGCCTAATCCTTTCAGGTACAGGAGTTGGGTATCGAAAAAGGTCGTTCGTTCGGTCATGGCAGACCCGGCAATCTTTGGTTTACGCAAAAGCCCGTGACGGGCTGGATTGGTCCAAATTTACACATTTCTGCCCAAAAACGGCCTATTCCTCATCCCTGCGTGCCCGCCCGATACCGAAGGCGATGCCCCCGTATACATCCAGCCCGCGCGGCCGGATGCCGTTGCTGCTGTTGCCAATTAGCCCCGCCAGGTTGTCGGTGCCGAGCCAGAACGGACCCGCCCGCAGCGACACCCCCGCCATTAGCCCCCCGTTGAGATACACGAGTGGCAGAGCCAGGCTCACCCGGCGCGTTTCGAAGCGGGGCGTGAGGGCCAGCAGCGTGGGCTGATGGATGGACGTTGCCAGCGCGGGTCGCACATCCCGCCAATAAGTCAGGTTCAGCCCAAACCCCTGCGGCAGCTGGTAGTCGGCGGTGAGGTTGAGCGCGGTGGGCAGGCCCGTCCGGAAACGCCGGGCATCGGGTTCCCGGTTGGTGGTCAGTTTTTGCTGAATGAGCCGGGCTGTTTCAACGGTGCCAGCCAGGTTGTTGAAGTCGCGGCTGGTGAAAACAACGGGATTTTTACCGATATTTGAATACCCATATTCCTCGCCCCGGTAGGAAATGCCGCCCAGGTCGGTAAGGGCAAGGCCGAGCTGCAGGGCCGGGCTGTCTCGGTCGCGCTGGCTAACGTAGGTAAACCCAATGTCTAAGCCAAGCCCCCGCCCCGGCGACGACGGGCTGAGGAGCGTTGACAGTCCTAAGTTTCTGTTTTGCAGGAAGGTGGTATAGCCCAGCGTAGCGTCTAAGCGGGTAACCTGCAGCACGGCACTGTTTGGATTGGCCGTGTCGGCCACAATCCCGTAGTCTAATCCCCGGTTGATAAGGTGCTGCGCATTGTAGCCCAGCAACACTTTGGCGGTAGCACCGACCAGGAGCTTACGGCCTTCGCCCTGCCACACCGTTGCGGCATAGGTCAGGCCCAGTTCGGCATAAGTGTTGGTGTTGATACTGAACTGGTTATTGCTGCTGGGAATACCCAGCAACACGCCTTCGCCTAAGCCTGCCCGCACCGCCGACAGCACCGACTCCGAAGCACCCGTCACCTGCCCCACCGCCCGAAAACGCGTTGTCACCGCAAAAGCTCCGCCTGTACCCCTCCGCATCAGCACGGCCGGGCCGCGCACCTCCCCCCACAGGGTGCCATTTTTGGGTTTGCCATTCAGCATCTCGTCGGTATACTCGACCGCAAACTGCACGGAGCCATCCGGCCGGCGAAACTGATTCGGGACCGTTCTGCTCAGTAGCCGGACCAGCGAAAACGGAGCCTGGTAACGCACGTAATTATTGTTGACGTGGCCGTTGCCTGTCAGCACATTCAGGTAGATTTTATGGGGCGAATCGGCGGCAAAAGCCGGGTTCGTATACAATCGGTTGGTACCGCCATAGCGACTGGTTGAGATACCCAGCAGATTTTGGCCGACACTGGCGCTGATTGTTCCGGCAAGTGCGCCCAGCAACAGCAAAGTCTTCATGAAATAGCAGATTTGGCGTGAAACGTTCCGCAAAGTAAACGCCAATCGGCAAGATAAGTGCAATAAACTACTTACTGAGCAGGCTGGCCGGGCTACAGCAGGGGCACGGGTGTGGAGCCGACGAACGAGCCACTACCGAAGTGGTGCATATACGCAAGCAAAGCGCGGGCTATTGTGCCACCGGGGGCTTACCAGCGAAATTTCACTGGCAAGCCCCCGGTGGCATGGCAAAAAGACGAAAGATATTGCCTGATTTTTCTTAAACGCCCTCTGCTTCTACCAGTTTAACGGCCGGCACCAAACGCGTCAGGAGATTTTCGATACCCGCTTTGAGCGTAAGCGTGGAAGACGGGCAGCCGCTACACGACCCCTGTAAAAGCACTTTTACGGTGCCACTCAGCTCATCGAACGAATAAAAACTGATGGCACCACCGTCGGTTTCAACCGCCGGGCGGATGTATTGATCGAGCACGGCTTTTATTTGCTGCACCGTCTCCGAATCCATATCTACCTTGGTCGTGTTGACATCCATGGTCCGTTGCGCAAACACGGGCTTCTGGGCACCAAAATACTCTTTCAAAAACAATTTCGTCTCAAACATCACTTCGTCCCAGTCGGTCTCGTCGTCTTTGGTCAGCGTAACGAAGTTGGCCGAGATGAACACCCGGCGCACAAACTCGAACCCAAACAGGGCCACCACTAAGGGCGAGGCCTTTCCTTCGGTCAGGGCATCGCCCGGCAGGGCATAATCGAACGACAGCCCGGCAGGAACCAGTTCAAAATTAACGACGAACTTCATAGAGTTCGGGTTGGGGCTTCCCTCCGTGAAAATAGATACGGGGCGACTCATGGTGGCGTTCATAGGGCGTGCGTTAGGGGGTTCCTCTCAAAATAGGCAATGATTTTACGGCTGGCTTAATCCCAGCCGTTTGCCAACTGCTGCTTTAACAGCCGCGCTGTTTTTTTAGTTTTTGTCCAACAAAAAACCC
>JAYVAP010000353.1:0-2092 GCA_043750915.1 Spirosoma sp.
ACCTGGTATTCGGTGATTTCGCCCGAATCCTGCTCGTCAATTTTGTGGCGCAGCTGGGATTTTAAGGAGCAGGCTGCCGAAGCTCTCAAACTTACCGCCCGAGACATGAAGGCGGCCCGTTTGGTAGACGGCATTGTGGACGAACCCCTCGGTGGTGCCCACAACGACCACCTGGCTATGGCGCATCACCTCAAAACCGTTCTCCTGGATGCCCTCGCCGAACTAAACGCCCTCGACCCGCAAACCCGCATTGAGCAACGGATCGATAAGTTTTGCTCTATGGGCGTGGTGGTGGAATAAGCGGTTATAGTTGTCATATAAGTGCCGCCGAAAACTTTTCTATGTCCCGAATCCCTTGACATTGCCCTGATATAGTGTAGCACCCAATTCACCAAACTCGAATTACTCGTTAACATCAGTAGCCTGTCTGGCAGGTCTTGCTATTGTTCTGCCTACACACGCACAGGCTTCGATTCTTTTCGCCGTAAATGTCAGGCGTTCCTGAAAGTACTGAATGGTTATTTTCAACTGGTCCTTCGCTTCTAGGTAATTTTCTGACCTTTTTGCCCGACCCCTGTGGGCCAATGAACACCGTGTGCTTTTTTATTTCCAGTTCAGCGTCCCGAATCGGGCCGACGTTTTTTACGGTCAACGTTGCCATGACATACGTGCGGTTTGTCTGCAAATCTAACGCTAACTTTGGCATTCCGTTCACTAATGCGCCGGCCGTACATCAATGTCATGCTCAACCCGTCCACCCTCAAAAACCTGATCTTCGACCTCGGCGATGTGATTATTCCCATCGACCTCACCGCCCCTATTCGTAACTTCGCCCTGCTGGCCAACCTGCCCGAAGCCACCGTCAGGGCAATCTGGAAACAGCATGATTTTATCGATCACTACGAAACTGGCCTGATCGACGACGAAGCTTTCCGGGCACACATCCGGCGGGTGATTACCACCGAGACCGGTGCGCCCCGTAGCTGGGCCGATGAGGTAATTGATACGGCCTGGAACACGGTCCTGCTCGATTTGCCCGTTGAGCGAATCGAGCGAATCCGGGATCTGGCAGGCCATTACCGGCTGTTTCTGTTGAGCAACACCAGCCCGATTCATATTCGGCGGGTAAACAGCGTGCTGACGGAGTTGAAGCTGCCCCCGCTGGAAGCCCTTTTTGAACGTGTATTCTATTCCTACGCGCTTGGCATGGCCAAACCATCGCCCGCTATTTTCCACTATGTGCTAACCGAAGCGGGCCTGGTGGCCGAAGAAACCGCTTTTTACGACGACAATGCCGCAAACATCCGGGCCGCTGCCGGGTTAGGCATTCGGGCCGTGCAGGTGATGCCGCCCCTGACGATACTGGATTATCTGAAAAACATAGCGTAATAGAGACCCCCCGCCCTGTCAGGCCCACTGGCGCGGTGCCATCATTCTGGATAAACATCATGAAATCACCCATTAGGACGTACCTCCTCCACGGAGGTCTTTTTTTGCTCACCCTGCTCACCACGACCCTGTCGGGTGCCGAATGGATGTTCGGTCGGCTGTTTATCCCGCTGGAGGGCATGGAAACCCTCGGCTGGCCGGCGTTTGTGGCGGGTTTCCAGTTTTCGGTGCCGTTTCTGGCGGTGCTGACGGTGCATGAATTCGGGCATTATTTTGTGGCGCGGGCCAATCACGTGCGCGTAACGCTGCCCTACTACATCCCGCTCTGGCTGGGCGTGGGGCAGAGCATCGGCACGCTGGGGGCGTTTATCCGCATCAAAGACGTTATTAATAGCCGCCAGAAATATTTCGACATCGGCGTTGCCGGGCCGCTGGCAGGCTTTGCGCTGGCCCTGGTGGTGCTCTGGTACGGATTTACCCACCTGCCGCCCCCGGAGTTTATCTTTACCATCCACCCCGAATATAAAAAGTGGGGACTCGATTACGGCCGCTACGCCTACCAAAACCTGCCGCCGGGGGCCGCCCTGGGCGTGGGCGATAACCTGCTGTTCGTTTTTTTTAAAACCTTTGTGGCCGATCCCGCCCGGTTGCCCCACCCAAACGAGATGATTCATTACCCTTACCTGCTGGCGGGGTACCTGGC
>JAYVAP010000354.1:0-11056 GCA_043750915.1 Spirosoma sp.
GGGGCTTTTTCGGAGCAGGTCGGCGAGGAGTTTGTCGGTTTTAGGCTGGGCGAAAGCAGGGAGCGCAGCGAGGCAGAATAACGCCCATAGCAGGCCGTATTTTTGTTTAGCTGCTGCGCAGATGGGATTTTTTTTTCCGGTGTGGCCTGGCAGCCCGGCGGGGTCAGAAACAGTAGTCATAAACGGCACGGGCTAATTGCTGAATATCGTCGAATGTATGATAGGCACTGATTATCAGCCGGGTGGCGGGCCGGTCGGCAGCGGTTGGGTAAGCAAACGAATAGGCAAACATACCGCGTTCGAGCAGAAATGGATACAGGTCGTTTTGTTCGGTGAAAAATACCGGGTAGCCCGTAGCGTGGCTAAACAGGCCGGTTGGCAACAAGAGTTTCTCGGCGAGTTTAAGGTTTTCATGCAGCCGGTCCAGACAATCGACATATAGGGCATCGGCCCGAACGAAGGCATCCAGGAAAACGGGCGGCATGGGCGAGCAGCCCCCGAAAAAGGCCGTTTGCCGGAGCATGGTCAGCATGTCGGCATCGCCCAGCACCACGCCCCCCGGCAGGCCCATGGCCTTTGCCAGCGATGCCGTAACGAGCAGCCGAACACCGGACTTTGGGGGAATCTGCGGGTAAATTCCCCGCCCCCGCCCGCCCGCTGCGCCGAGCACACCCAACCCGTGCGAATCGTCGACAACGAGCGTAATAGCCTGATTGTCGGGCAGCTCCCGCACCCAATCGAACGCATAGTAGCCGGAGCGGGCAGCATCTACCGAATTAACTAAAATGGCTACCGGCCCCGGCGGCAAAGCCCGCAGTTGGGCAGGTAGCTGCCGCACCCAGTCGGCAAAAGTGTCACCGGGCAACTCAACAACCGGTTCATGCCAGAGGGCAGGGTGCGCATTGGGGCCATAAATAAACGTGTTGGACTGACTCCGCAGCCAGTTTACCACTACTTGCCCGGCCAGCATCCCCGACGAGAGCGTAAGCGCGGCCGGTGCCGAGGCAAAAACAGCCAGCTTTGCTTCCGCTTCAGCGTAGATGCCCAGCTGGAGGTTTCCATTGCGCGAACTGCCAAAGGCGGTACCGTAGCGGGTCATGCCCGCCTGCACCAACTGCTGAAAGGCGGGGTGTTGGGGCAGTCCGAGGTAAGCCGTTCCGCTGAAAAACAGGTAGTCGCGGTTTTCATGCGTGATGGTTCGGCCAGGAAGCTGATCTAATAGGAAAGGCTGCATCCTCAATAACTCATACACAAATAGTTCTTTTTCAGTTTGTTATGCCTCAACTAAGTTGACACCCGTGCCATTTTCAGCGGCATATATAACCTGGCCGTTGTGGAAGGTGACCCCCGTGGCCGGGTCGTTGGTAATGAGCAGCGAACCGTCCAGATCGGCATAGTCCAGCAGGGGCAGCAGTTGCGCAATGGCCGAAATACCCACGCTCGATTCGGTCATGCAACCCACCATCACGCGCAGGTTCAGGGCACGGGCGCGGGCAATCATGCGCCGGGCGGGCGTGAGTCCACCGCACTTCATGAGCTTGATGTTTACCCCGTGAAAATAGC
This sequence comes from Spirosoma sp., assembly GCA_043750915.1. Classification (GTDB taxonomy): domain Bacteria; phylum Bacteroidota; class Bacteroidia; order Cytophagales; family Spirosomataceae; genus Spirosoma. Next base: position 1,564 of record JAYVAP010000354.1, read on the forward strand.
CCGCACAGCGGTCCACGTCGGCCTCCACAATACAGCTTTCGTCGGCTATGATGGGCACCACCGACTGCTCAAACACGGCTTTGGCACCGGCCCAATCGGTGGCGGACAGCGGCTGCTCAATAAACTCGACCCCCAGCCGGGCCAGCTCAGGCGCATAGGCAATGGTTTGCCCGGCCGACCAGCCGCCGTTGGCATCGACCCGAAACCGGGCGTTGGTATGCTGCCGCAGGAGTCGCAGCGTTTCAAGATCATCGTCTCCACGCCCGAGTTTGATTTTGTACAGTGGCCAGGGTCGTTCACGCATTTTTTCGAGCATCTTCCGGGCCGTGTCTAAGCCAATGGTGTAGTTGGTCAGGGGCCTGTGGGTAGGGTCGAGGTCCCAGAGGGCATAGAGCGGCTGGTGCTGCCGTTTGGCCCACAGGTCCCAGGCGGCCTCATCGAGGGCACACTGCACAAACGGATTCTGGCCCAGATACGGCTGCATATCGGCCCAGAATGTTTCGGGATGGATAAGATCGTAGGTTTCGATGCGCGGGCGGTGGGTTTCCAGCAGGGCCACCATGGCGTTGATGGTGATGCCGTAATAAGTCGTTGCCGTGGCCTCGCCGTAGCCAGAAAACTCATCATCGCGGAGTTCAACGATGAGCGTGGGCTGCACATCGCGGCTGTCGTGGGCAATGGTAAACGTGTGCCGAAGCCGAAGATCAACCCGGTGAAGGAGTAACTGCATGGCGCAAAGATAAACAGAGCCGGGCATTGCTTCACCCCACCGGAGCCGCACTGGCCAAGGCCTGTTTGTTGCCCAGCCCGGATGTCGGTTGGCATTGAGTGGGCGGGAAGCATGTTTTGGTCTCTATTTTATCGCCCTCATTATCAATAGATTAATTTTTATTTATTTTCGCATTCAATCTAAACATCCGCATTCAACCGTACGTTAATCAGCTAATCAGTTATAGATTCAGTGCACAATTTTAACTTAAGAGAAACAACATGAAAACGTTCAAGATTGCCCTTTCAATCGTTGCGTTGCTGGCCGTTGGTCAGGCGGGTTTTGCCCAGGAAAAAACAGTAACCGTTGGCGGTGCGCCCATGTACCCCTCCAAAAACATCATCGAAAACGCCGTTAACTCAAAAGATCACACCACGCTGGTAGCGGCCGTGAAAGCCGCCGGTCTGGTAGAAACCCTGTCGGGCACGGGGCCATTCACGGTGTTTGCCCCCACTAACAAAGCGTTCGACAAGCTGCCCAAAGGCACGGTGGACACGTTGCTGAAACCCGAAAACAAAGCTACCCTGACCAGCATTCTGACTAACCACGTGGTGGCTGGTAAAGTAAGCGCAGCCGCTCTGCTGGACATGATTAAGCAGAATGGTGGCCGTGCCCAGCTCAAAACCGTTGGCGGTGGTATGCTGACAGCCATGCTGAAGGGCAAGAAAGTTGAAATCATGGATGAGAAAGGTGGTAAATCCACAGTAACCATCGCCGACGTAAATCAGTCCAACGGCGTGATTCACGTGATCGACACGGTGCTGATGCCCCGCTAAGTTGTGCTCCTTACACATAGAAAGCCCGGCCACTTGAGCCGGGCTTTTTTCGTTTCCCTATCGGACTCTTAAAACGGCAGGCTTTGGCTGGGTGGTGTTGTTTTTCTGGCTGCGCCACCATGCAGAACAGGGTATTCTCGCCACTGCCTGACTCATAACAGCTAACCTTCAATTGTTAGGAAAATGTCGACGATATTTTTAACTCCTTTAGCTGGGCCACCGAAATGGCCGACGGTGAGTTGATCATGACATCGCGGCCGGCGTTGTTTTTAGGAAAAGCAATGAAATCCCGAATTGAATCAGCCCCGCCGAAGAGCGAACACAACCGGTCGAAACCAAAGGCAATGCCACCATGGGGCGGTGCGCCATACTCGAACGCATCCATCAGAAAACCAAACTGCGCTTTGGCTTCTTCGTCCGAAAAACCCAGAATGCCAAACATCCGGGCCTGCAACGTGCGGTCGAAAATCCGAATCGACCCACCTCCCACTTCGGTGCCGTTGATAACCATGTCGTAGGCGTTGGCCCGAACGGCCCCTAAATCACTGTCTAACAGCGGAATGTCTTCTGGTTTGGGTGACGTAAAGGGGTGGTGCATGGCAAACCAGCGGGCTTCGTCTTCGCCGTATTCGAGCAGCGGGAAATCGAGCACCCACAGGCTGCTAAACGTGCCGGGGTCGCGCAGGCCAAGCCGCGTGCCCATCTCCAGGCGCAGTTCGCTCATTTGTTTGCGAACTTTGTCGGCCTCGCCCGACAGAATAAGCATCAGGTCGCCGGGTTTGGCGTTCAGGTGCTCGGCCCAGGTGGTCAGATCGGTTTCTGAATAAAACTTGTCGACGGAGGATTTCAGGGTAGCCGGTCCGCCGTTGGGGTCTTCGTTATAGCGCACATAGATCAGCCCTTTGGCCCCAATTTGCGGGCGTTTGAGCCAGTCCGTCAGTTCGTCGAGCTGCTTGCGGGTATAGTGCGCACAACCCGGCACGTTGATGCCCACCACGAGTTGGGCCGCGTCGAAAACGGGAAAGCCTCGTCCCTGCGCCAGCTCGGTCAGCGCCACGAATTCCATGCCAAAGCGCGTATCGGGCTTGTCGGAGCCGTAGCGTCGCATGGCCTCGGCGTAGGTCATGCGGGGCACTTCGGGCAGGTCGATGCCCTTCACCGCTTTGAACAAATGTCGAACCAGGCCCTCAAACATGTTCAGGATGTCTTCCTGCTCAACAAACGACATCTCACAGTCGATCTGGGTAAATTCGGGCTGGCGGTCGGCGCGGAGATCTTCATCGCGAAAACACTTCACCAGCTGGTAGTAACGGTCGAAACCGGCCACCATCAGGAGTTGCTTGAAGGTTTGGGGCGACTGGGGCAGGGCATAAAACTCGCCGGGGTTCATGCGGCTGGGCACCACAAAATCCCGCGCGCCTTCGGGGGTCGATTTTATAAGCACCGGCGTTTCAACTTCTATGAAATCCTGTCCGTCCAGGAAGAGCCGCGTTTGCTGAGCCATCCGGTGCCGCAGTTCGAGGTTGCGCCGAACGGGATTCCGGCGCAAGTCTAAGTACCGGTATTTCAGGCGCAGGTCTTCGCCCCCGTCGGTGTCGTCGTCGATCAGGAAGGGCGGCAGTTTGGCCGGGTTGAGCACCGTGAGGGCGGTGACTTTGAGTTCGATGTCGCCGGTGGGCAGGTTCGGGTTCTTTGATTTCCGTTCAATCACCGTTCCGGTTGCCTGAAGCACGAACTCGCGGCCCAGCGAGCGGGCCGTCATGAACAGGTCGGCGGTTGTCTGGCCGTCTTCGAGTAAAATCTGGGTGATGCCATAGCGGTCGCGGAGGTCAATCCAGAGCACACCGCCCTTGTCGCGGACGGTTTGAACCCAGCCACAAAGCGTGGCGGTAATATTGGCATCGGGTAGGCGGAGCTGGCCGCAGGTATGAGTTCTGAGCATTGGGTAACGGGTAAAATACGGAGCGAACGAGTCAGGGATGAGGTTATTCGGCGGAGCCGGATTGCCTGGCTTTTCCCAGGCCCATAAATGCCGCAAAGGTACGGACTTTGCGGGTGCAACCTTTTCCGATCAGCGGTTTATTCCGTATATTTACCTCCCGAAACAGCAACAGACAACTTAACTAATGTGGCCAGCAACGGGCCTGAAAACCAGCGCATCGGCCTCCAAATCTCATGAAAAGACGACCCCACAATCCCCATCAACTGCAAATTGACTTTCTGGCCAATTTCCGCCGAATGCTCGTGAGTTTGGGCGGCCCCGATAAGCTGCCTGCCAACGAAAGCCTGTTCATGCGCCTGACCGATCAGTGGGATAATAACGGCGTTCTGCCTGCCGATCTGCTCTTTCAGAAAAGCCCCGTTGAAGCCATTGTCTTTCGGATGCAGAAAACCGACCCCGACCGCCTGCAGTTTCCTGACCAACTGATTGCCGGAGAAATTCGCGGGGAACAGGGCCTGACGGGTTTCTCGGCCAAATTTCGGGAGCAGGGCTGGCTCATGCTACCCGCCGAACTGTCGGCCATCTATAAAAACCTGTTTCTTCATATCCTGACGGCTTCCATTGGGCTGGAACACCGCTACCCGTCGCGACCGGAATTGCTGGTCGAGGCCGAGCGGGTGGCCCTGGCGACCCTCTTGCCAGACGACGAAATCCGCAAGTTTTTCGGTCTGAAACTGTCGCGCTTCCCGGAGAGTTTTCGCACCGAAGTTGCCAACTACTACAACCTGCCGTTCGATTATGTGCTCAAACGGGCCAACCACGCGGGTTTGGTATCGGAGCAGGTCATGGACGAGTCGCGCCGTAGTCAGCCCCTGCGGTCCACCGTCCTGCGCCGTGCGCAAAGCAGCAGTCGGGCCGCGTAGGTCGGGCCGCGTAGGCGGTTTTGTGCCGGGATCTCCCATGGTTTTGTCAATGTATACCGTTTTCTGCGTGACTTCTTCGTATAGATTTGGCGAACCTATCAATTTTTACGCGTACTTAGCCGGTTAGATACCCCTACGTAACTGACTGATTTTTTTATGCGTTTATTTACCCGAATTCTGGCAGGATTAAGTATTGGTCTTGCACTCCTGATCATTGGTATGCACCTGGTGGCCAAAAGCGGGCGCGAAACCGAAGGGATTTACTTAAGCAGCCTGAGAAGAAACCTGACGCTGTCGAGCAAGTCTTTTCCGCCCAATGGCGACATGCCGGTTAGCTGCACCTGCAAAGGCAAAGAAGCCTCCCCGGCCCTGACGTGGGAAAACGCCGGTCTGGCTGCCGAGTCCTACGTGGTGCTCACCACCGACTACGACGTGCCAACGCCCGCCTTCCCGCTCTACAACCTGTCGCACTGGGTTGTCTATAACCTGCCCGCATCGGTGCGGAGCCTGCCGGAAGGGGTTACGGCGGAGCAACTACGCTTGCTGGGCGGCAAAATCGGCAAAAGTGGCACTGGCAAAACATCCTACATTGGCCCGTGCCCACCCTTAGGCCGACATGCCTATGTCCTGCGGGTTTATGCACTCGACAAAATGCTGTCCTTTGTTGATCTGCCCGGCAAACAGGCCGTGCTGGATGCCATGAAGGGCCACGTACTCGGCTACGGTGAACTAACGGGCTATTTTCAATAGACAACCGGCTCAAACCAGGTACATCATTCCACTTTTCTAACTTCGATCCGGTTCAGCCACTTCACGTGTCGCGCACCGGTAACGAGGTCGCTGGTGGTGAGCAATACAAAGGCACCATCGGTTGTGATGGGCTGCCCGTCTTCGGCGTAGAGCACAAATACCTGCCTGCCCGTTGGGCTGTTAAACAGTTCGTTGTGCGCAAAAACGGCCGTGTAGCCATCAGTACCACGGGCCACAATATAAAATTTACCCTTTTCTTTCGGAATAGGCAGTTGAATTCGGGCGTGCTCCAGCAGATCGCGCAGGAGCACGCCCCGAAACGACTGGATTGTTTGGCGTACCTGCCCCGACGAACTGATAATAGCGACCGGACCACCGGTTTGGGCTGTCATGGCCCGCAGGCTGTCGATGGTCAGCACCAGCGGCCTGTCGACCAATCCCGTTAGTTCGATGCGGGCAGATGCGTGTTGGGCCAGCACCGAAGACGATGCCAGTATGAGCCAGCAACAGATTAAGCGAAAGAATTTTGCTGTCATACGTAAATGCCCGTTATTGGCGAAAATCCAGGGTATGAAATACAAACAAACGGGCAACGTGATTATTGACGAATGTGTTACCGGTGGGCTGTTGCTGAAATAGATTCATGTATCCCAACTGCGCTGTCAATGACTTGTTGAACGGATAAGCCAGGCCCACGAAAAAGCGGTTCTGATCGAAATAGTTGTACGTAATCTGCCGGCCGAAATTGACAAATACTTCGTTCTGAACCACAAAATTCGGTACACCGGGCCGAATGGTTTCACCCTTCAAGGGTATCTGTAGCATGAAGTTATAGCGCAGCCGCCAGTTGAAACCGTATCCATCGGCTAATTGATCGCCTTTAATGCGGTGATTAAACCGTTGTTCAGCCCTGATCCACTGCGTTAAATGGAGTGGCCCCGACCGGGACGACCACCAAACCTGTTGCCACGGGCGATGCTCCGGCCGAACAATGCCGCTGGGCGATAGATAAGACGCTGCGTAGGCGTGGCCAGCCGTGAGCCGGACATTATCGGCGAGGTAGTAGGTCAGGCCTACCCGAAGCAGGGTCTGACCGGGGCGGCTGAGAAAATCGGTGCGCCGAAGATGCACGTCAGCCCAAAGGCCCCAATGGGTACTAAACCGGGTTTGACTAAGGTAGCCTACCCAAACCTGCTCCTGCTGATGAACCGTTTTGACGGGCTGCCCCGGCAACAAAATGCTGTAGAGAATACCGAACGAGAGAAGTACCGTTTTTTTCATACGTAGCGAATGATGGATTGAATTGACTTTTTTCATTATCGTTTATTACCGAAACAAGAATATCAACGCACAGGCGGAAATTTATGCCCCCCGGCTTGGAAGTAGCCGCAATGTAATCCTTTATTTGCAAATCCTACTTATTCAATAGATTATAAATACTAATAGTCTATCTACAATCGGGAGTAGTGGATTTATCAAAACAAACCATTCAAAAAGGCATGAAAAACCATTTATTTGCAAAACCTGTGCTGTTTTTTTTCGTCTTATTTACGTTTCGCAGCCAGGCGCAGGACAATTTGGTGCTGTTGTCGGGGCGGGTCGACGATAGCGAAACGCACCAGCCTATTCCCGGCGCGGGTGTACTCATCAAAAATAGTGTTGCCGGCACTATTACCAACGAGCAGGGCGATTTTACGTTGAAAACAAAGGCAAAGTTTCCTTTTACGCTGGTGTTTCAGGTGCTGGGTTACGCGCCCAAAGAACTCACGGTGCAAGGGCCTGGCAGCCGGCTCACGGTGTCGCTCACCACGCAGGCTATTTTGGGTAATGAAGTGGTTGTAACGGCCTCGCGGGTGGCCGAAGACATCCTGAAATCGCCGGTGGCCGTCGAAAAACTGAACCTGCGGGTGTTGCAGGAAAGCCCGGCACCCAGCTTTTACGATGCGCTGGAAAACGTGAAAGGCGTTCAGATGACAACGGCCAGCCTAACCTTTAAGGTCCCCAACACGCGCGGTTTCAACATTCCCAATAACTTCCGGTTTGTGCAACTGGTCGATGGCGTAGACATGCAGGCGGCCACGCTGGGCGTTCCGCTGGGCAATGCCATTGGCCCTACCGAATTAGACATCGAGAGCATCGAAATTACGCCGGGGGCGGCTTCGGCCCTCTACGGCATGAACGCCATCAACGGCCTGGCCAACCTGATCACAAAAAGTCCATTCCAGTACCAGGGCATCAGTCTGTACCAGAAAACGGGTGTCAACCACGTCGATGGTATCGACCGTAGCCCGTCTTTGCTCACCGAATCGGCGGTGCGGATTGCCAAAGCCTTTAATAATCGGTTTGCTTTTAAGCTGAATGTTAGCTATTTGCAGGGCACCGACTGGTTAGCCAATACGCAAACCGACCAGAATCCGCAGCCTTTGGCGGGGGCCAATCCACGCTTCCCCGAACTGGCGGGTGCCAATAACCCGGTGGCCGATTTGTGGAATCGCTACGGCGACGACCGCAGTGCGCGCTCGGCCATTACGGTTCGCTATAAAGGCAAAAGCGAGACGATCAACGTTGGCCGAACGGGCTACTACGAGCGTGACCTGGTTAACCCAACGGTTCGCAACCTGAAAATAGACGGGAGCCTGCACTATAAACTCAACGACCGGGCCGAGCTTTCCTACGGCTACCGCTACGGGCTGATGGACGGGATTTTTCAGCGGGGCAACCGGATTCAGCTTCGGGACGTGACGGTACAAAACCATAAACTGGAACTGCGCGGAGCCAATTTTCTGGCCCGTGCCTACGTCCTGATCGAGAATACGGGCCACTCCTACAACCTCAATCCGCTGGCCTATAACCTCGACCTGAACAACGGCTCGAACAGTGCCTGGGCGGGTAAATTCCGCACCGAACTGCAAACACAGGTCGATGCCGGGGTTGATCTGGCAACGGCCCTGACACTGGCCCGGCAAGTAGCCGACCAGGGGCGGGTGGTGCCGGGGACACCCGCGTTCGAGACCCTCAAAAACACCATTGTCAACACCAACAACTGGGATATTGCCGTGAATGTGCCCGGTGCGCCGACTTCGGGCGGGGCCGCGCTCTGGCAACGTAGCCACACCTGGCACGCCGATGCCCAGTACACACTGCGCCAGATCAGATTTGCCGATGTGCTGGTTGGGGCCGACTACCGGCGGTATGATGTGATCCCGGACGGCACTAATTTCGTCGATTTCTCAAAACCCCTCGACCAGCGCACTACGCCCGGCGGCAAAAACCAGCTTTATACCAAGTATGGCACATTTGTATCGGCAACAAAACTGTTTTTGCAGGATAAATTAAAAGTGGCGGCCTCGCTGCGGGTCGACAACAATCCGGAGTTTTCGCCCAAAGTCAACCCGCGTCTTTCCTTTGTCTATACGGCAGCGGAGAAACATAACATCCGATTTTCGTACCAGAATGGCTATCGGTTTCCGGCCCTGTTTGAGGCTTTGTCGTTTGTGAATAATGCCAACGTGCGCCGGGTGGGTGGTTTGGCCCGCGTGAACGAAGGACTGGGGTTTCTCGATAATTCGTATACGCTCGCGTCGGCCGATGCCTTTACGTCGGCCGTCAGTGCCGATGTGGCCACCGGGCTGAGCCGTACGGCGGCCGCCCTGAGAAACCGAGATAAACTGGCCATTGCTAATTTGCCCCCTCAGCAGCCCGAACATATCAACTCGCTGGAACTGGGTTATAAAAGTGTACTGGCCAACAACAAGCTGTCGGTCGATGGAGAAGTATACTACAATAGTTACCAGCGTTTTCTGGGGCAGGTAGAAGTAGCCGTGCCCACGTCCGGGCTGGTGGGCACGGATGCATCCGTACTGGACATGCTCAGCCGCGCCAGCCAAACGCGCTACCGGGTTTATACCAACGCCAACAATACCTACCGGAGCTACGGTGCTACCATGGGAATGACCTGCAATTTTTACCGCAGGTTTGTGGTATCGGGCAATCTAAACTATAACAACATCGCGTCCAATGCTGTATCAGACGTGTTCGTAACTGGCTTCAATACGCCAAAATACGTGACCAACGTAAGTCTTGGCAATCGGGAAATCTGGAAAAGTGTGGGCGGATCAACCCTGGGTTTCAACGTGGCATGGCGCTGGCAGGACCGGTTTCTGTGGCAAAGCCCCCTGGCCGACGGCAATGTTCCAGCCTACCAAACCGTTGACGCGCAGGTTACCTGTCGGCCCGCGCTCGGTCGGGCCGCGTTCGGTCGGGCCGCGTTCGGTCGGGCCGCGTTCGGTCGGGCCGCGTTCGGTCGGGCCGCGTTCGGTCGGGCCGCGTTCGG
>JAYVAP010000355.1:0-5214 GCA_043750915.1 Spirosoma sp.
ACCGAACCCTGCAACGCCGGCTGATGGAAGATGCCGCCGACCTGGAGTCGCAGTTGGTGGAGTCACTCAATGCCGTATCGACCATCAAACGGTTTGGGCTGGAGGAGTTTGCCAACGAGAAAACCGAAACCCGGTTCGTGAAACTGCTTCAGACCGTCTACCAATCGGGCAGCAGCGGCATCTGGTCGGGCACGGCATCGGAGTTTGTGTCGCGGTTGTTCACCATTATTTTGCTTTGGTTAGGCGCGTCGTATGTGCTCGACAGGCAGATTACGCCCGGCGAACTCCTATCGTTTTACGCGCTCGTGGGCTACTTCACCGGCCCGGCAGCGAGTTTGATCGGCGCGAATCGCAGCCTTCAGGATGCGCGTATTGCCGCCGACCGGCTGTTCGAGATTATGGATCTGGAGCGGGAACAAACCGAAAATAAAGTTCGGCTGACACCTGCCCTCGTCGGCGATATTCGGTTCGAGAACGTGACATTCCGGTACGGCACCCGCGCAACGGTTTTTGAGAACCTGACGCTGACCATTCCACACGGGCAGGTTACGGCCATTGTGGGCGAAAGCGGTTCGGGTAAAAGTACCCTGCTGTCGTTGGTGCAGGGTTTATATCCACTGCTCAAAGGCAGTGTCCATATCGGCGATTACGACATCAAGTACCTGCACCCCGACAGCCTGCGCCGGGTGGTGGGTGTAGTGCCACAGAAAATAGACCTCTTCGCGGGCAACGTAATCGACAACATTGCCATCGGCGAGCCGGAACCCGACATGCAGCGCGTTATCAATATCTGCCGCGAGTTGGGCATTCTGGACTTTATCGAAAAGTTACCCAATGGTTTTCAAACGTATTTGGGCGAAAATGGCGTGTCGCTTTCGGGCGGACAACGGCAACGCATTGCCATTGCCCGCGCCCTATATCGAAGTCCGGCAATCTTAGTGCTTGACGAAGCTACGTCGGCTCTCGATTCGGGTTCGGAGCAGTTTGTGCAGCGCGTCGTTCAAAAACTCCGGCAGGCCGGATGCACCGTCATTATCATTGCCCACCGGCTAAGCACCGTGCGGCTGGCCGATAAGATTATCGTGCTAGAACAGGGTCAGGTGCTGGAAGAAGGCACCCATGCAAGTTTACTGAACGATGGGCGGGCGTACTGGCACTACTGGCAGCAACAAACGGAATTAGTATAGTCTCACAGTTTTTCTTTGCCAATAGCCCGGCAATATTACTCCAGAGAAGTTTTTTCGCCCGACCGGGTCGAAAAAACTGAGCGGCAGCCGCTCACCCACGGGCAAGGTGCAAGTGCTGCTCAGCGGAAACTACCGCGATGGGTTGCTGCAATGCATAGCTCCCTGATAATCAAATTTTTGTGTTTGTATCACCCGATTTCCGGGTGGCGGCACTTTCTACTTTAGGAATGTTGTCCAAACTATAGTGCAGTCCCGTATTTTCGCGCCGGGCCATCGCCATTTTGATGACCAGATACGCCACCTCAATCATGTTCCGCAGTTCGCAGATGGGTACCGACACTTTCGACTGTCGATACAGTTCTTCGTGTTCTATGTACAGCAGTTCCAGCCGGTCCATGGCCCGCTTGAGCCGACGGTTCGAGCGTACAATGCCCACGTAGTTAGACATAATCGACTCCAGCTCTTTCTTCATTTCCGTTACCAGCACTAATTCTTCGGGGTGGGTTGTGCCGGCATCGTTCCATTCGGGAATGGCCATTGGCAGAACTGCCTGACTGAGTAGCTCAACGGTTTTCTGGTAAGCCCTATGGCCAAAAACCACGGCTTCGAGCAATGAGTTGGAGGCTAAGCGGTTGGCTCCGTGCAGGCCCGTGCAGGCACATTCGCCCACGGCATACAGAAACTGAATGTTGGTTTGGCCCCATTCGTTCACCCGGATACCCCCACAGAGATAGTGTTGCGCCGGCACAACGGGAATAAAATCGGTGCGCAAATCCAGCCCCAGATGATCGCGGCAGTAGGCCGTAATATTTGGGAAGTGCTCAATAAATTTGTCGTAGTCGCAATGCGTCACGTCGAGGTACACAAACGGGTCACCGGCTTTTTTCATTTCCGAGTCGATGGCGCGGGCTACAATATCGCGCGGGGCCAGCGACAGGCGCGGGTCGTAGTTTTCCATGAACGTTTCGCCCCGGCGATTGCGCAGGATGCCGCCAAAGCCGCGCACAGCCTCCGAAATAAGGAAGTTGGGTTTCTTGCCCGGCTCATACAGTGCCGTGGGATGAAACTGGATAAACTCCATGTCTTTGCCAATGCCTTTGGCACGGTAGGCCATGGCAATACCATCGCCGGTGGCAATGGGTGGGTTGGTGGTGTTCTGGTAGATGCTGCCAATGCCGCCCGTAGCCAGCAGGGTCGTTTTGGCCAAAAACTGTTCGACCTGCCCAGTCTGGGTGTTCAGGACGTAGGCACCAAAGCATTTGTTATCAGTATCGTAGCGGTGAACGGTTTCGCCGAGCTGGTGGCGCGTGATAAGTTCAACGGCATAGAAGTGAGTGAACACCTCGATGGACGCAAGCGACTGCGTTTTTTCGAGCAGGGCACGCTCAATTTCGGCCCCGGTAATGTCTTTGAAGTGCAGAATCCGGTAGTCGGAGTGGCCCCCTTCTTTGGCCAGGTCATAGTCGGGGCTGTCGTGTTCGCGGTCGAAGCGGGTGCCGTAGTCGATCAGTTCCTGAATGCGGCCGGGGCCTTCGTTCACCACAATTTCGACAATGTGGCGGTCGCTCAAAAAATCGCCCGCCACCATGGTATCTTCAATATGTTTGGCAAACGAATCGTCTTCGGCCCATACGGCGGCAATACCACCCTGGGCATATTTGGTGTTGGTTTCGTCGGCCTGCACTTTGGTGATCACGCCGATCCGGACGGGCACACTCTGTTTCTCGAAGTGCATGGCCAGTTTGGTGGCATAACTCAGGCCCGCGATGCCGGAGCCGATAACGAGGAAATCGAATTGATGGGGCATTGGCTGTGGAATATCCAGAAAGCGATCATTTAGGTCGCTTTCAGAAATGGTGTCTGATTCACTTTTGTCGTAGATCGCAATCAAATATAGCGTCTCATCAATTATTATTTCGATAATTCCAGCATGCGCAATACCGATGCTTCGGCTTTCACCCGCACCGTTTCCGGTACAATGATTTCGGGCTGTTCGTAAAGCATACAGTTGTATAACTTCTCCAGCGTGTTCATCTTCATATACGGGCACTCCGAGCAGGCACAGGTGTTGTTGGCCGTGGCCGGGGCGGGAATGATTTTCTTGTGCGGAGCCGCCTGCCGCATCTTGTGCAAAATGCCTGCTTCGGTACCCACAATGAAGGTATCGGCAGGGCTATCGACGACATATTTGAGCAAAGCCGTTGTGGACCCCACATAATCGGCATGGATCAGGATGTGCTCCTGACATTCGGGGTGCGCAATGAATTTTGCTTCGGGATACTGCGCCCGCAATTTGGTCAGCTTTTCGAGCGAAATATCGATGTGAACGATGCACGCACCATCCCACAGCACCATGTCGCGACCGGTTTTGCGCGACACAAACCGGCCGAGGTTGGCATCGGGCGCAAAAATGATCTTCTGATCTTTGGGCAAACTCTCAACAATTTTCAGTGCGTTGGACGACGTAACGATGATGTCGGACAGGGCCTTTATCTCGGCCGAGCAGTTGATATAGGACAGCACAATGTGGTCGGGGTAGCGTGCTTTGAATTCGGCAAATTTGTCGGCTGGGGCTGAGTCGGCCAGCGAGCAGCCGGCGTTCAGGTCGGGAATAATAACTTTTTTGTGGGGCGAGAGCACTTTAGCCGTTTCACCCATGAAATGCACCCCGCAAAAAACAATCATGTCGGCATCGGTGCTGGCGGCCTGCTGGCTCAGGCCTAAGCTGTCGCCCACGTAGTCGGCCAGGTCCTGAATGGCCCCGTCGACGTAGTAGTGGGCGAGAATAACCGCATTTTTCTCTTTTTTCAGCCGCTTTATTTCGGCCACCAAATCAATATCGTCGGCAACGGGCTTATTCACGTAGCCCACGCGCTGTACTTCGTCCAGTAATGCTTCCATGAGATTGTCAGTGGCGGTTTAGAAAATAACAACGGCAACGACCGAAACGTCACCCGCCGTTAAGCAGCCGGGGCGAATTTGGGGAAATCAATCGGGCTTTCAAAAATCAACTGCCATTGGCACCGGGCAAACGACCCCCAGGACATAGACAACCAAACATCGGGTGGGGCATAAAGAACCAAAATGTGAAATGTCGTCTACAAATTCAAAAGGTTTGGTATTGGCTGGCCGCAACATTCACCGAAACCGTATCTTGGACCCTGAAACGAACCCCAAAACAACAGGAACGCCTGCCGCTGAAAAAAGACAACTTATACTAACATAAAGACTTAGGGCTTAACAGTTTCTCTGACTTGAAAACGGCAAACTTTTAAAGATCACAGGGAAACAGTTAAGGCGGACGCGCTCGAAAGGGCGTGTCCTGTTGCTGTTTTCTATATAGTTGTGATCGGGTATTGCCGTACCTCAAGTCAGCTATTGGATGCAGTGGAGGCCGCTCTGTTTTTTGCCCTCTTGAGCCTCTGGGCACTCACCCAATTTGCCCGACGCTCAGGAATGCCCGAACTCCGCTGGTCTGGAAAAGATAAAGTATTCAATCATCACCTCGACGTTCCCTTCCGCGTCCTGGAGCCGCAATACACCGCTGGCGACCCCGACAGAGCACGCAGCGGCCGACCGTTCCTGCCCGGGTGAGCTGTCGGCTTTACCTCGGCGGGTTGCTGTCTCTTGCCCGTTAGTTGCCTTAATGATTAGGACAGGTTTTTTTTATGCCTGAAATAAAACAAAAAGGCTGAAAATAATCAGCAAACCATTTGTTACATAGCGTAACAACACCTATCTTTATATCATAAACAAACGCAGGGATTATGGATGAAGAACAATGAAAAGCCCTGATAATTGAAATCAGGATGCAGTTAGCCACGAACCGTCAATTCCTTCGGGATGCCAGCGATAGAATGACGGAAGCGGAAAAGAACGGGATTCTTGACAAGATAAGTCGTCTGTTAAGAATACTCGGAGAACTTGAAAAGTAGACCAAACCGGGATGGGAAACCCTCCCAAAACTTTGTTCTTATGGAAACCAAGACACAGACATACGAAGAATTAATGGCCCAAAGCGACGACC
>JAYVAP010000356.1:0-2052 GCA_043750915.1 Spirosoma sp.
CACTGAGACTAAGACGGGTGATGGTGCTGTCGACGATCCTGATAATGGGTCTTAACGTGAAAGGTTGGACCCAGGTTATCGAAGGCCCCGATTTTGTCTGTCCCAACTCTGCCCCCTGGTATACAGCTAGTGGGGTAGAAGGTTTTCTTTCGTCACGTTGGGAACTGCGAATAATACTAAACAGTCCACTGTTTGGCTTAGGCACAATTATACAGGACGCATCATATACTTCGCCTCCTGCAAGTTTTAGTGTGGCTCTTCCGCAGAACTTTGAGGGTAAGATATATATTGAGATTAGCAGTTATCGTTACTTTAGTTCAACAAGGAGATTAGAGGCTCAAAAAGAAGTAACTGTCCGCCTGATAACACCGGCTGCCATCAATGGTGGTGCTAATCCACTACTTGTTTGCTCGGCAGGTGAAGAGTTGCCATTATCGTCATTACCCGCCTTCATATCGAACTCTGCTGCTGACTGTTACTTTCATTGCGGGCTTCAATGGGCTGCGCCTGCGGGTTGGCAGATACGGAATTTTTTTGGCACCGTAGCCAATCCGGTCTTCTCTACATTCGATGAGGCAACCCTTATTGCTCCATCCGGCGTAGCCAATGGAGATGCCGGTCGGGTTAGCGTAACGGCACTTTACACGGAATGCGGACAATACAGAAACACCAGTACCTGGTCGAGTATATGGTACGGGCCCCCATCGGGATCGGGTAGCATGAATCCTCAGGTAAACGGAAGCCCGGCACAAAGTGTCAACTTTGTCAGCGGAGGCACGGCTCAACTGCGGATTTCATCGGGCGGAGCTCCTTCGTTTACGTGGGCAATTCAGGGAGGGAGCGGCAACATTATACCCATGGGGCCTGACTGTAGCGTACAAACGCCCGATTTCATTGTGGTATCTGTTGCAACCAGCAACCGTTGTGGCACGGGTGGCTTTCATGTCTTTCCTATTGGCAGGAGTGGAGCAAGACTATTTCAGGTGTCCCCGAATCCTGCCAAAGGTGACCTGTCTGTTACCTTCGATGTGCCGGAGAGTGCCGATTATGTAACATCCCTCACGCTCTACGACGACAAAGGCAAAGCGGTGCGCAGCTTTGATGGCGCAAAGGCAAAAGAAAGTAAATACTTTAAAAGCCACTCGTCCGTCGACTGGAAAACCGACCAATTGCCCAAAGGAACCTACTTCCTGCATGTGGCTTTTGAAAAAGAGGTTTTCAAATCGCAGGTACTGATCGACTGATGATTTTCTCCGCCCCGGTATAGATAGCCCTATACCGGGGCTTATCCAAAACGCCCTATGCTTACGCGCTTTTTTGTGATGGGTTTGATACTCACCGGTTTCATTGCCCACGCACAGCCCGACACGACCCGCGTCCGTTACCGGCAGTCGGTTTACTTTGAACTGGGGGGCAACGGTGCCAGTTTAGGCCTGAATTATGACCGGCCACTGCGCACCCGCTCAGCCTGGACCTACGGGTTGCGGGCGGGCGTTGCTTATGGCAGACTGTCGATTTATAATGCCAGGTTGGTAACTGAGGCCTATGTGTTTCGGGGCCTGAAACAGCACCACGCCGAACTGGGGCTGGGTTTTACCTGGATAACGCCCAATCAATTTATGGATGATAATGCCTTAGTGCGGCAAAGCGGGGCACTGTTTATGGTTCCCCGGCTGGGGTATCGATATCAGAAACCCGGTCGGGCCACAGTCTTGCGCATTGGTATTATGCCCTGGGTCAGTATAACCAAAAACGACCGTAAATTTTTACCCTGGTGGGGTTTTGCGTGGGGTCAGGCTTTCTTAACAATTATGCGCTTTTGTTGCTTTGCCGGGATGCTCTTTTGGGGGTTTGTGGGGCTGTGGCCCGGGCCGCTGTGTGCTCAAAACTTAGTGCCTAACCCTTCTTTTGAGCAGATACGCCGACAGCCCTGCAACTTCCTGTCTAATGAGGACAACATCAGCCGGTATCTGAGCAACTGGTTTACACCCACCGCCGGCTCCACCGACGTTTGGTTCTACGACCCCGTGGTTGATTTTTCCTGCCGCGAGA
>JAYVAP010000357.1:0-6346 GCA_043750915.1 Spirosoma sp.
GCTGGATGATAACTTTGCCACCATTGTGAAAGCGGTGAAACACGGGCGACGGATTTTCGACAACATCCTGAAGTTCATCCGCTACATCATGTCGGGTAATGCGGGGGAGATCGTTGCGCTTTTTTTTGCGCCTTTCTTTGGGTTACCCATCCCGTTAATGGCTATTCATATTTTGTGGATCAACCTGATCACCGATGGTCTGCCGGGCTTGGCACTGGCCTATGAACCCGCCGAAGCAAACACGATGCAGCGGCCACCCATCGACCCAAAGCAATCCATTTTTGGCGATGGGCTGGGCTGGTTCATTCTGTGGGTCGGGCTGCTAATTGGGGCCGTCACCATCGGTATTCAGCTATGGGCCATCCGAAGTGGCCTGCCACATTGGCAAACCATGACGTTTACCGTGCTCTGTTTCAGTCAGTTGGGCAACGCCATTGCCATTCGGTCCCGCCGGTCGTCAGTGTTCACCACCAGCCTGTTGGCCAACAAACCCATGCTGGGCGCGATTACGCTGACCGTCGCGCTTCAATTAATGATTATCTACACGCCTTTTTTCAACGATCTTTTTAACACCCAGCCGTTGAGCTGGTTCGAAATGGGTATTACAGTAGCTGTGTCGAGCATCGTCTTCTGGGCCGTAGAGATTCAGAAGCTGGTAGTCCGGCAATCTGCCGCCAAAGCCGATACCCGCCCCGAAAAACCCGTATAGCATCGGCTTGCATAAATCCCGTACCAGCATCAATGTGCTGCCAACCAGTTTTTGCCCACGCCAATGCCGGTTTGCATTTTCACGCCCATCGGAATGGCGTTTGTCATGATACGGTCTACGTGCTCGCGCAACAGCTCGATTTCCTCGCGGTGGGCATCGAAAACGAGTTCATCATGCACGGTTAGGATCATTTTGGATTTTAGCCCCTCCCGGCGCATAAAGTCGTGAATCTGAATCATGGCAATCTTGAGCATGTCGGCCGCGCTGCCCTGAATGGGGGCGTTCACGGCATTGCGCTCGGCAAACATCCTGTCGGTCACGTTGCGCGAGTTGATGTCGCGCAGATACCGGCGCCGTCCCAGAATGGTTTCGGCGTAGCCAAACGTCCGCGCTTTTTCAATGCACTGGTCAATATAGGCTTTCACCGCCGGGAAACCCGCAAAATATTCGTCGATGATGGTAGCGGCTTCCCGGCGCGAAATCTTCAGCCGCTGGCTCAAACCAAACGACGAAATGCCGTAGATGATGCCGAAGTTAATGGTTTTTGCCTGTCGGCGCATATCGCCCGTGACCTCCGCCAGCCCAATGTGAAACACCTTGCTGGCCGTTTGGGTGTGAATATCGACGTTGTTGTTGAAGGCTTCGAGCATAGTTTGGTCGCCACTGAAAGCGGCCATGATGCGCAACTCGATCTGCGAATAATCGGCCGACATAATCAGGAATTCTGGCCCGCGCGGCACAAACGCTTTCCTGATTTCCTGCCCGCGCGGTGTTCTGATGGGGATGTTCTGCAGGTTCGGGTTGGCCGACGATAGCCGCCCCGTGGAAGCTACGGCCTGGTTAAACGAGGTGTGGATGCGGCCGGTGCGCCGACTGATGAGCAGCGGCAGGGCATCGACGTAGGTGTTTTTTAGTTTAATCAGTTCGCGGTAGTCCAGAATTTTGCGGGCAATTTCGTGCTCGGCTTCGAGTTTCGACAAAATCTCTTCGCCCGTGGCATACTGGCCGGTTTTGGTTTTTTTGGCGTTGGCATCGAGTTTGAGTTTGTCGAACAGAATTTCGCCCAGCTGCTTGGGCGATCCAATGTTGAAGGTCTCGCCCGCGATCCCGAAAATTTCCTGCTGTACCTGCCGCATATCTATTTCCAGGCTGGCCGACAGATCGGCCAGCGCGCGGGTATCTAAGGTAATGCCTTCGAGTTCGAGATCGACCAGAACCTGCACCAGCGGCATTTCCACCTGATTGAAAAGTTTGGTTAAACTGTCTTTTTCGAGCCGGGGCGCAAACGTTTCTTTGAGCCGGCGCGTGATGTCGGCATCTTCGCCGGCGTATTCTACCACCCGTTGCACCTCCACATCGCGCATGGTGAGCTGCCCTTTGCCTTTTTTGCCAATTAGAGCTTCGATCTCAACAGGTTCGTAATTTAGGTAGGTCATGGCCATCATGTCCATGTTGTGGCGCATCTCCGGCTCAATGAGGTAGTGGGCAATCATGGTGTCGAACAGTTTGCCCTGCACCTCAACCCCATACTTTTTCAGCATCAGCAGGTCGTATTTGAGGTTTTGGCCGATCTTTTCGATCAGCGGATTCTCAAACACAGGCCTGAAGGCATCCACCACGGCCTGGGCTTCGGCGCGGTCGGCGGGCACGGGCACGTAAAAAGCCTCGCCGGTTCGGTAGGCAAACGACAGCCCCACCAAATCGGCCTCCACGGGGTCGAGGGCGGTGGTTTCGGAGTCGAAGCAAAAATTGGGCTGGAGCAGCAGGTACTCGATTAGGCTGGCCCGCAGGCCGGGCGAATCCACCAGCCGGTAGTCGTGCTTAGTGGTCAGAATGGTTTGCCGACGCTCGGGCTGGTGCGCGTCAATTTCGTAGTCGGGATACACATCTAAGTAAGCAGGTGCGTCGTTTTGGGCGCTATCCGGCACCACGTCGGGCGTTGTGGCCGCATCCGAAGCAACCGGCACGGGGTTCTTTTTGGGCTTTGCAGCGGGTGCCGGTTGGGCCACCGGCGCATCGGGCGAGTTGAAATCGAAGGGCAGGTCGTTGGCCCCGGATGCTACAAGGGCACCCATGTTGGCAAAGGGCAGAAACGCGGGCGCACCGGTACCCGGCTGGCCCGGCCCCGGTGTATCGGATGCGCCAAAGAGACTCATCTGGGCCGATGGTGCCTGAAACGCGGGTGGCAGGGGTTTCTCGTCGTAGGTGCCACCCAGCAGCCGCGTTTTCATCTGCCGAAACTCCAGCTCGTCGAGCAGCGCGGCCAAACGGGGTTTGTTGTATTCGGTATGGCGCAGGTGGTCCTCATCGAACGGTACCGGCACATCCAAGCAAATGGTTGCCAGCTGTTTGGATAATAAACCCTGATCCCCGTAGTTGATTACGTTTTCTTTGAGTTTCCCTTTAAGCTGACTGGCACTGGCAATCAGATTCTCGACCGAGCCAAAGTCGGCGATGAGTTTCTGGGCGGTTTTTTCGCCGATGCCCGGAATCCCCGGAATGTTATCGACCGAATCGCCCACCAGCCCCAGCATGTCGGTTACCTGTTCGATCCGCTCAATTTGCCAGCGGTCGAGTATGTCCTGAACGCCTAATTTCTCGGCGGGTTTGCCCATAAAAGCGGGTTTGTAGATGTGGATATGCTCTTCCACCAATTGCCCGTAGTCTTTATCGGGGGTCATCATATAGACTTCAAAACCGGCCAGAGCCGCTTTTTTGGCCACTGTCCCGATGATATCGTCGGCTTCGTAGCCGTCCAGTATCAGCATGGGAATGTGCATGGCCTCAATAATCTGTTTGATATAGGGCGTGGCAATGCTGATGTCTTCGGGTTGCGACTGGCGGGTGGCTTTATAGAGCGGAAACTGCTCGTGGCGGAAGGTTTTTTTTGCCGAGTCGAAGGCAACCCCGATGTGGGTAG
This sequence comes from Spirosoma sp., assembly GCA_043750915.1. Classification (GTDB taxonomy): domain Bacteria; phylum Bacteroidota; class Bacteroidia; order Cytophagales; family Spirosomataceae; genus Spirosoma. The sequence continues at coordinate 3,630 of JAYVAP010000357.1, forward strand.
GTTTCTCTTTGGTGAGCACCTCGATCATGGCGTTCATGAAGCCAAAAACGGCGGACGTGTTCAGCCCGCGCGACGATATGCGGGGGGCTTTGCTGAAGGCGAAGTGAGCGCGGTAGATGAGGGCCAGCGCGTCTAAAAGAAACAGTTTTTTGGTTGGTTTAGCCATTCGATACGAGCAGAAATCTGGTCACAAAGGTCGGCAGTTCGGGGCATATTCCGATTAGTAGAAACCGGTTTTTCGCAACCAGAACGGGTATAGTAAGCAGCACCCAGCCAGCCCAGCGGTGGGTATGGGAATACTACCTAATCAGGCTACGCTACACAACAAACGCGGCCAACCCAAAGGATTGGCCGCGTTTGTTGTGTAGCAGTTTGGAAGCAACGGCCTATGGCATCAGTATCCGGTCAATTTTGTGGATAACGCCGTTGGTCGCATTGATATCGGCCACAACAACTTTGGCTGCGTTGCCGCCATTGCCTTTACCCGTTACCGTAACGCCGGTAGGACTAACGCCTACCGTTGCCGTTCCTGTTTGCACAGTAGTAACCACCAGGCCATTGGTAAGCGTTGGCGAGAAAGCCCGTGTGCCCGTCGGGCCCGCAACCACGTGGTAGGTCAGAATTTTGGTCAGTGAGTCGATCGGAGCCGCATTAATCAGCGCGGCCGTGCTGTAGGGCGTTGCCCGGAAGGCGGCATTGGTGGGCGCAAAAACGGTCAGGGCCGTAGTGCCGCCCAGTGCCGAAATGACCGCCGGGCCAACCCGCAGGGCCGCCGTTACCAGCAAACTAAGCGTGGTGTCGGCTTGGGCAATGGCCACAATATTACCCTTTGCGGGCATCAACACACGGTCAATAACATGGATGGTGCCGTTGGTGGCGGCTACGTCGGCCTGCGACACCCGCGCGTTATTTATGGATACACCCGTTGTGCCCGTTGCTGGTGTGGCGGCTTTGCTGATGTAAACCATGCCGTTGTTGGGCGTGGTCAGTGCCGTTTGTTTAGGTGTTTGCCCAGCCGGGATGTCGGCAGCCATTACTGTGCCAGGCAGTACGTGGTAGAGCAGGACATTGGTCAGATCGGCGGTCGACATGCTATTGATAGCGGCAATGTCGGGAATACCCGATGCTTTGAAGGCATCGTCGGTAGGCGCAAAAACGGTAAACTTATCCTTACCCGATAGGGTGGCACCCAGCCCGGCCTTTGTAACGGCAGCGGTGAGGAAGGTGAATCGGGGGTCGGTGGTAACCAGCTCGGCAATATTCTTGCCCGTTGGTATGGTAACGGGATTTTCCTGGTCTTTGCAGGCGGTAAATGTTAAGGCGAATGCGAAGACCGACATGACCAGAAAGCCCGGTGTCCGGCGGATGGTTCTTGATAACTGAGTAAACATATTGATTGGAGTTAGTTCATTGGTGAAACGCGCTGACAGGCGGTTCATTGTGTTTTGGGAGAATAGTTGTTTTGCTTCTTTGTTTAAGCGACCACTGAAAATCTTGTACAACAGCGTGTTATCAATGAAATGCTTTTTCCTGTTCACTACGCCGTTCGCCCACCGGTTGCCGGTATGGCTGAAACGGGATGCGGAGTAAATTGCCGATGTGGGCGTGTTCGTGCGGCTCGGGCTGGGTGTCGATGCCGTGCAGATCGCACACTTTCTATGAGCCAGAACAGCCCCATGCCCCCACCAGCATCAGACTGCGGTGGAGAGACGGAATAGGGGCGAAGTAGTCGACAAGGCGTTCCATAGATTTTTGCGGGTTTTATCCTGAAAAGTAGCGTTGTTTTTTCCAGCCTGCCAACCCCGAATACCGGGTTTGGTTTGGGCGTTTCAGTATTCAGTTGTTGGTTTGCACCCAGTCCGGCCAAACCGGCCACGGATTGCCGCTAATCGATACTAAAAAAAATGCCCCAGCCCAAATACGCCCGCGAGTCCATAACGGTGATGACCGAAATGGTCCTGCCCAACGATACCAACACGCTCAACAACCTGATGGGTGGCCGGTTGCTGCACTTTATGGATATTGCCGCTGCCATTGCCGCCCAAAAACACTCGAACCGCGTGGTGGTTACGGCCTCGGTCGATAATGTGTCTTTTGCCGAACCCATCCGGCTGGGCAACATCGTAACGATGCAGGCCCAGGTAACGCGGGCCTTCAGCTCGTCGATGGAAGTATTTATTCAGGTGTGGGCCGAAGATATCCCGGCGGGCATCCGCGTGAGCACCAACAGTGCGTTTTACACGTTTGTGGCCGTGGACCAGAGTGGCCGCCCCATTGAGGTACCCGCCGTGCTAACCGAAACCGACGAAGAAAAAGACCGCTATATCAGTGCGCTCCGCCGTCGCCAGCTGCGGCTTGTGCTGGCTGGCCGGATGAATGCTCAGGACGCTACGGAGCTGCGGGCGTATCTGCAGGTCTGAGGCAGGCCTTATTCAATCAGCACAAAGGCGGCCCAAACCGATGGCGGGTACGTTTTTCGCAGCTGAAGCTGGGTTTGCCGGAATGCGGCCTGGAGGGTTTTATATTGCTTCCAGTTCTGATAAAACTGCACCATAAATTCGCTGGTAGTCTGGTCGGAAACGGGCCACAGGCTGGTTAACAAATAACCGGCTCCGGCCATCTTAAACGCCCGTTGCAGGCCAAACACGCCTTCGCTGCCCCGAATGTCGCCGAGGGCGGTTTCACAGGCCGACAGCACCACCAATTTTGTTTTCGAC
>JAYVAP010000358.1:0-4237 GCA_043750915.1 Spirosoma sp.
GCAAACGGCTTCCACGCTGCCCAACGCCTTAAACTCGTTGGCCAACGCCTGCATCTGGGTTTGGTTTTGCACAGCCGCCGTAGTAATGGCCACCACCTGTGTGGGTTCGTAGCCTAATTTCCGTTGTTGAATAAACTGTAATTGTTGGTAAAAAAACAGTGTACAGATACCCAACACCAGCGAGGCCACAAACTGCGTTACCACCAACGACCGCCGTAATAAACCGCCCCCGGTTGCCGTCAGCCCGGAACCCGAAAGCAGGTTTCGGGGCGAGAATCCCGACAGAATCAGGGCCGGATAAAACCCCGCCAACAAGATGATACTGACCACTAACCCCAGCAGGTTAAGAAGCATGGCTGGATTAAGCAGGGCGGTCAGCGTAAGCTGTTTTTCGGTCAGCCCGTTGAGCCAGGGCAAGCTCAGAATAACCAACCCAATACTCAATAACATGGCCCCAGTTACAATCAGGGCGGTCTCGGCATAAAACCGACCAATTAACTGCGTTCGTGTGGCCCCTACCACCTTATTGATACCCACTTCTTTGCTGCGGGTTTGGGCTTGGGCGGTGGCCAGATTCATGTAATTAATGCTCGCAATAAGCAAAATAATCAGGGCCAGCCCATATAAAACAGTTACCTGTCGGGCATCGCCCACGCGGGTCATGCTGGTGTTTTTGATATCGGCAGAGTGCAGATGAACATCAAGCAGGGGTTGCAGTTGAAGCGTGTAGAACCGACTTTCTTTTGGGACATTCTTTATCACCACAGCCGCCATTTGCCCTTCTAATTTGGCCAGGTTGGCCTGCGGCTGAAGCAGCAAATATGTCTCGAAACTGGCATTGCTCCAGCTTTGATTGGTTGGGTTGCTGGCCCAGCCGACACTGGTGAACGAACCAATCAGTTCGGCATCAAGGGTTGATGCGGCCGGGAAATCGGCGTAAACCCCCGTTACTTCCAACTGATTGGCGTGGTCAACGTCGAGTATTTTCCCCAACGGATTTCCGGCCCCAAAATACCGTTGAGCCGCCGACTGACTCAGCACCACCCGGTTTGGCCCGGCAAGTGCGGTTTTGGGATCGCCCATCAGTAACGGCACATCGAACACGGCAAACAGGGTACTGTCGGCCCAGTACAGGTTTTTCTCGGAAAAGCGGGCATTACCCGAATGCACAAAGGCTGTTTGGCCAAAGTGGTGCCGCATAAACCGAACCTGATTTTCCACGCCCGGCAGCTGGGCTTTCATAGTTGGCCCCACCACATTGGGTGCATTCCCCCACCGTTCCGATTTTCCGTCGTAGGTTGCCGTGAGCGTCACGCGGGCAATGCGGTCGGCGCGGGAATGCTGCCGGTCGAATGCGGTTTCGTCGCGGGCGTAGAGCAGCAACAACAACGCAACGGCCAGTCCAATGGCCAGCCCAAAGCCATTAAGAAGGGTAAACAGGCGGTTTTTCAACAATGTACGCCAGGCAATTTTAAGATAGTTTCGTAGCATTGACTTTGTTGTTTTGGTTATATTTGAAAAAACCTATCGACTATGGAAGACCTCCTTGCGATCTCCGCTGTTACTGGCGAATTAGACGACGAAAAAAGGTCAAGTCTTATACTTAACCCCAATACATTCAGGGCCGTGAAGCTATGGTTGCGCCACAACTGACGAAGAGCAATTTTGACATAGTTTCGGAACATGATATTGCAGGATAAGTTGCCCGGAATGAATAACCCGGCTCAAATCCCGTACCGAAATCACAACGCATTGTTGGTCAAATGATTACGGTTAAATACCAAAAATAATGTGTCCGATTTCGGATGTTTTATGTTCGTTTTCGGACATCGGTCACGGGTGATAAAACACGGATTCGAGCGGGGTTACCACCGGTGAGTTGTCGGAATTTACTTCCATCAGGTCGGCCATGTAGGCCCACCAGCGTTGCACAGCGGGGAGCGCGGGCAGGTCATCGGCCGTATTACCGTCGGTCTGTCGCTGGACGGCGAAGAGGGTGCCGGTTTTTCGGTCTAAGAAAATGGCGTAGTCACGCACGCCGGCGTGGGTCAGGGCGGCCGAGAGTTCGGGCCAGATTTCGTTGTGCCGGCGTTGGTACTCGGCCTCGTTGCCCGGCTTGAGCTGCATGGTAAAAGCAATTTGCTGCATGGTTTTTTTATTCAGAACGTAAACTCTTCACCGGGTTCATCAGGGCGGCCCGGATATGCCCACGGCCCGCCCGCCGATGTTGATGGCGGCATAAACTTTTGTTGCGGAGCAGGTTTCGCCAGGCGGTTTTGAGGTAGTTCAGGAGCATTGTTGGTATTGTTTTGGTTATATTTGAGAAAAAAACTCGTTGTTTTATGGAAGCACAGGCCATTGACACAATTGAAGAATTTCACTCCGAAGACATTATGTCTGTCAATCACTCCCGAACTATTCAGCGTATTAGCGTTCATTTCGAGCAATACGACGACGATTTTGATACGTTCCCTGAACTCGAACTAAAACTGAACGGGAAACCTGTCAAACCTGACATTTCGGTTTTCCCAAACCTGCCCGAAGATTGGGACACCGATATTATTTTCTACACAGAACCACCCCTTATTGCGGTTGAAGTACTTTCGCCCAAACAGGGATTGAAAGAGATCACTGATAAAATAAGCAACATCTATTTGCCAGGTGGCGTAAAATCAATCTGGATTATTATGCCACTGGTTCAAACAGTCATTATCCGAACACCTGACGGCAAAAAACGCACGTTCACCGAAGGCATCATTAAAGACCCTGTCACTGGTATTGAGATTCCATTTGACAAAATTTTTAGGCACCTAAATCGGTAACACGCCGGTTGACGCATCATTTATTCGCTTCTTAAACTCTTCACCGGGTTCATCAGGGCGGCCCGCACACTCTGGAAACTCACCGTAAGCAGCGCGATGCCGACCGCCAGCAAACCCGCTCCGGCGAAAACCCACCACTCGATGGTGATTTTGTAAGCAAAGTCCTGCAACCAGCGGTTCATAGCCCACCACGCAATCGGCGAGGCAATGAAGATGGCGATCAGGACTAATTTCAAAAAGTCTTTGGAAAGTAAGGTTACAATACTCGTTACACTGGCTCCCAGCACTTTGCGCACACCAATTTCTTTGGTCCGCTGCTCGGCGGTAAAAGTGGCGAGGCCGAACAGGCCGAGGCAGGCGATGAAAATGGCCAGCCCCGCAAACACCGTAGCCAGCGTACCAACAACCGTCTCACTCTTGTACAGCTTCGCGTAGTCGGTATCAACGAACGAATAGGCGAACGGGTCTTTAGGGCTTAGTTTCCGATGAAGAGCTTCGATGCTGGCCAATGCCTGTTTGGTTTGGCCGGGCTGGGTACGGATTAGAATCTGGCCGTAATGATTCGCTGGTTGTAGGCGAATAATCAGCGGCCGGATGGCAACGTGCAGGGAGTTGAAATGGAAGTCTTCGAGCAGTCCGACAATAAGTCCGGGTTTACCCCAGAATGTGAGCGGTTGCCCAACCGGATCTTTGTAGCCGATTCGTTTAGCGGCTGCCTGATTGATTAAATAATTGGTTGAATCCGTACTGAAAGCTGGCGAGAAATCACGCCCTTGTATGAGCTTGATAGCCAGTGTCTTTGTAAAGTCATACCCTATGGCTGTTTGATTGAACTGGATCGCACTTCTTGGGTCTTTACCCGTCCACTTCACCCCGTCGGTTGTATTGCTGTTTCCTAACGGGCTTGTCTGCGAAAACGTAACTGCCCGAATGCCGGGTTTTTGGAGCAATTGGTCTTTAAACGCCAGGTATTTCGCGCCTAATGCGCTGTTGTCACTGGATAGTTGAATCAGGTTCTCGCGGTCGTAACCGAGGTTCTTGGTCTGGAGGTACTGAAGCTGTCGATAAATAACCAGCGTACCCACCACCATCAGCATCGACAACACAAACTGGAAAACCACCAACCCACGCCGGAATAACTGAGCACCTGTCCCAAACCGAAGGGTTCCCTTCAACACCCGTACCGGATTCAGCGACGACAGGAACAGAGCCGGATAGCTGCCCGCCAGGCTACTCATCACGATTAAAAGGCCGAACAGAATGGCCCAGCCTTCGGGCCTGTTCAGCGGCAACGAAAGCAATTTTCCGGTCAATTGATTGAACGTGGGTAACAGGAGTAGCACTAAGCTAACCGCCAGCAGCAGCGCGAGGGTCGTTAGCAGCAACGCTTCGCCCATGAACTGCCCGATGAGTGA
>JAYVAP010000359.1:0-2882 GCA_043750915.1 Spirosoma sp.
GCGTAGAAGGAATTACGTCAATGAACCCCAACCGAATGACCGACGTAACCCGTAGATTGTTGATACTGTCGGGGGTTAGCAGTTCGTCAAAGCCAGATAAGTATTGACGGGTTTGTGAGGATAAGCCACAAACCAAATAATCGCCGTAGCCAGGCATCTCTCGTAAGACCAGTACGGGCCGACGTTTAGGCGTTCCCGTTGTCTGTGGCAGTTCTGCCAATATGATTTGTCCCTCGTTCATAGTGTTGGGCCACCAAGCGGCTTAAAATCGGGATTTTTCCAAATCAAATCAGCGTCGGTATATTCCATCTCATCTTCACCATAAGCCCGGTTTAAGTTTAGCATCGATGCTTCCAGAAACTCCCGCCGTTCCTGCTCAATGGTTTGGGTCGGAGAGATAATCGGGTCGGCCTTTAGTCGGCTCAGCAAGGCCATTACCAACGGGCTGTCTGTTGGGTCAAGGCTGCGTAAATCAATGGTTAATACGGCGGGCTGGCCGTTGGGGTCGGTAATGACGGATACGCCTTGCATGGTTTATGGGGTTAAAGATTGTCGTAAGCTTCGTCAACTTCATTGGTCTCAAACTTGGATAAGTATATCTGTGTGGTGTTCTCGTTGGCGTGTCCCATTGCTTCACTGATTACGCCCGTAGCAACGCCCGACCGTTTCAGGCTCATTGCAAACGTATGGTGGGCTACGTAGTGTGCAGCGGTGAACCGTATTTTGTGGTAGGTGGCAACGGGTAGTAGATGTTCAAAGTAAACGAGTCTGACGGTGATTTCAAAAAAACCGTTAGTCAGTATTTGTCGGGGCCGCTCTCTCTGGATTGCTCCCCACCACCAATTTGCCCTGCCAATTTGCAGGAACCTCAAACTAAGCGTACTTTGGTGGTCCTTAACCAAACCACCCATGCTGCTTACGGCGCTTACGCCTACCCAATCACTCGAAAAAATCTATCGGCTCCAATCGGGTAACCGCGAACAAATCGACCGATTTAAAGCCCATTACACCCGGTTGCTCAGCCTTATCAATGAGCGCGAAAGTGAAGAAAACGTGAAAGGACATTTGATGGACTTTCTGAAAGAAGTCTATTATAACGCTGCCACGCCCGGCGAATCTTATTTGGTGGCACCAAAGGGGAGAACCGATTTTGTGATTCATGCCGGGAAAGACGCGACCACGTCGGCCGCTGTCCTGTTCGAGGTGAAACGGCCCGCCAACAAAGGCGAAATGATAACCCGCCAAAACCTCAATGCCAAAGCCTTTCACGAACTGCTGCTGTACTATTTCCGAGAACGCATCGACGCGCAAAACAGCGACATTCGGTACTGTATCATTACCAACATTTATGAATGGTTTATCTTCGACGCAGCCCTGATCGACCGGCTTTTTTTTCAAAACGCTCACCTGCTCAAAGAATACAAGGCCTGGGCATCGAAGCAAAAGGTCAGCACCAATAACGAACTGTTTTACAATGAGATTGCCAAACCGTTTTTGGCCGGTTTAGCCCCCAACCGTACCGACGGAGCAGGCAGCGTGGAGGAACTACCCTTTACCTACTTCGACCTGCGGGAGTTTCAGGAAATCGTGGCTGACAGCAACGCTGACAACGACAGCGCGTTGTTGCCGCTCTATAAAATACTGTCTCCTACGCACCTGCTGAAGCTGCCAACGGCTACCGACAGCAACCGGCTTAACCCTAAATTCTATGCCGAACTGCTGCACCTGATTGGTTTGGAAGAAGTAAAAGAAGGGCGGTCTGCCGGGGCGGGCAAAAAGGTCATTCGACGCAAAGAATTGGGGAAAAGAGACGAAGGATCATTATTGGAAAACACCCTGATCGAACTCGATTCGTCGGGCAAATTCTATCAGCTGCACGACCGCACACAGTATGGAGCCTCAACCGACGAACAACTGTTCAACGTGGCGCTGGAACTTTGCATTACGTGGGTAAACCGGGTGCTGTTCCTGAAATTATTAGAATCACAATTGGTCAAATATCACGGCGGCAGTCAGAACGCCGACCACAAGGAATACGCTTTTCTAAACAGCAGCACGATACCTGATTTCGACGAACTCAACAAACTGTTTTTTAGGGTGCTGGCCAAAAAACCGTCCGAACGGCAAGCGTCCATCCAAACCAAATTTGGCCGGGTGCCTTACCTCAACAGCTCGCTGTTTGAGCCGACGGTGTTAGAAAACGATACCATTGGCATTAACCAGTTAGATAACGGCCTGACATTACCCATCCTGCGTAACAGCGTTTTATTGGATAACCCGGCATACCGAACTGCCGGAACCGCATCGGCAAGCCGCAAAGAGCTGCCTACGTTGTCATATCTGTTCGCATTTCTGGATGCCTATGATTTTGCATCAGAAAGCACCGGGGCCGCGTTCGGCGAAATGATTCAGGAGAAAAACCGGACGCTTATCAATGCCAGTGTGCTGGGGTTGATTTTCGAGAAAATAAACGGCTACAAAGATGGGTCGTTTTATACGCCGGGGTTCATTACCGAATATATGTGCCGCGAAACCATCCGTAAGGCCGTTGTGCAAAAGTTCAACGATGCCAAAGGCTGGGACTGTGCCGATTTTGCCGCCCTCGAAAACAAAGACCTCGACCGGGCCGAAGCCAACAAACTCATCAACGAAATCCGGATTTGCGATCCTGCCGTGGGTTCGGGGCATTTTCTGGTATCGGCCCTCAACGAACTGATTGCGGTGAAGTCCGATCTGGGCATCTGGCAGGATGAAAACGGCAAACGCATAAAAGACTATACCATTACGATTCTGAACGATGAGCTGATTGTGCAGGATGAGGACGAAATGCCGTTTCAGTACAAAGCCCCCCGCCAGACCCCCCGCCCCCTGATTGATTTGTA
>JAYVAP010000360.1:0-2552 GCA_043750915.1 Spirosoma sp.
GACTGACGGTTTTGGTGGTGACGACGCGGCAGGTTTATAACGAGTTTGCATCCGGCCAATCCGACCCAACGGCAATACGGGATGCGGCCCGGTTTTTCAGCAAAAAAACGCCCAATACACTTCGGTATTTGCTTTTGGTTGGTGATGCCACCTTCGATTACCGGAACTTATCGGGTATGTTGAATCCGGCTCAGATGGCCAACACCGTTCCTGTTTATGAAAGCCGCGAGTCGTTGCACCCGGTACTGAGTTATTCCTCCGACGATTATTTTGGTTTCCTGAAAGATACCGATGGCGAATGGCCCGAATCCTACGCGGGCGACCTCCGACTCGACATTGGCGTGGGCCGCTTACCCGTGAAATCAATTGACGAAGCCCGAACGGTGGTTGACAAACTGATTCGGTATTCATCGGACAAGACGCTGGCCGGCGACTGGCAAACCCGGCTATCGTTTGTGGCCGACGATGGCGATGCCATCATCCATCAAAACGATGCCGACCAACTGGCGCGTAACGTAGAAAACCAAACGTCGTTTCGGCCTCAGCGCATTTTTACGGACGATTTTGTGCAAGAATCGGCACCGGGCGGTCAACGCGCACCGGGCGTGAATGGGGCCATTAGCAAGGCAATCAACGAAGGGCGGTTGATTATTAATTACGCAGGTCACGGTGGAGAATCCGGTTGGGCCGAAGAGCAGATTCTGACCCTGACCGACATTTTCTCGTGGCGCAACCGCCGGTTGCCGCTGTTCGTGACGGCCACCTGCACCTTTGGCCGCTACGACGACCCAACCGTAAATTCCGGGGCCGAATTGGCTCTGTTGAGTCGGCAGGGCGGAGCCATTGGTTTACTTACGACCACGCGCCCGGTGTATGCCAACACCAATTTTTTGCTCAATGAAGCCTTCTATCAGTCTGTATTTAAACCCGTTAACGGACAGATGCCGCGTTTGGGTGATGTGCTTCGCGACACCAAAAACAACAGCCTAAGCGGCCCCCTGAACCGCAACTTTGCCCTCCTCGGCGACCCCTCGATGCGATTGGCTTATCCCGAAGCCGAGGTAGCCATAACTAAAGTAAACCAAAAAGCAGTACAGGCAAACCGCCCCGATACGCTCCGCGCCCTGCAAACGGTAACGCTCGACGGTGAAATTCGCAACCCGGCTACGCAACAGACGCTCACCGATTTTTCGGGACAAGTGCGGCTGACCCTTTTCGACAAAGCCACCACCCGCACCACACGCGGCACCGAAAGCAGCCCCATGAATTATCTGGCCTTGACCAGCACCATTTTTTCGGGGCAAGCAGTCGTTAGTCAGGGCCGCTTTCGGGTGCAATTCACCATTCCCAAAGACATTGATTATCAATTTGGCCCCGGTCGGTTATATGCCTATGCCATTCGTTCCGACAGCTTGCTCGAAGCATCGGGGCAATCGGCAAACCTGATTATTGGCGGCAGCGAAACGCAGCCCACTGTTGATACGCAACCGCCAGCCCTGACCCTTTCGGTGGTTGGAGCCGCCATTGGTGCTGATGGCAAACCGCGCATTGCGGGGCCGAATGTGACCATCCGAATTGACTTATCGGATAATCTCGGTATTAACCTGACTCGCACGGGTTTAGGTCATGAACTTACGGCTCAATTGGAAAATAAAACACCCATTGTTTTGAACGACAACTACGTAACCACAGGCAGCGAAGGGCGGCAGGGTACGGCTCTGTACAGCTTTGATAACTTAACACCCGGCGAGTATCGTGTGCAGGCCAAAGCGTGGGACGTAAACAATAATTCAACAGGGGGCGCGTTGACGTTTGTAGTATCGGAGAAACCCGCTTTAGTCATTCAATCGGTGCGGGCCTATCCGAATCCGGTGGTAGAGCAGACCACGCTGGAACTGACCCATAATCGACCGGGCGACGCGCTGAACTGGACTATTTTGGTTTATGACCGGGCCGGGCGTTTGCTCCGTCAGCAAACCGGGCAGTGCGACAGTTGCCCCGAAACAGTGCCGCTGGGACAATGGGATGGACGTGATGAAGGCGGCAATGGGCTAATCAATGGCTTATATTTGTATCGAGTTCAGGTTAAAGCCGCATCCGATGGGGCAAATGCGCAGGCAGGAAACCGAATTTTACTCCTACGATAAGTATCCGGCATCAAATTTGAACACATTTTTTCATTCATAACGATTCGTCGTAATTTTGACCTCTCAACACCAGCCTTTCTTTGTAGCGGTGTTGTTCACTTATTCTCTATTTATGAAGCGCAGCTTTTCCCGCATTCTTCTCGGAGTTATTTGCTTTCTCCCTCTTTTTGCCACCGCCCAAACATCGACAACGGCAGTAACTACTTTAAGCGGTCAGCGGTTGAACGTTGTCAATTCGGCAGTTCCGTTTCTGAATTTCACGCCCGATGCCCGTAGTGGAGCAATGGGCGATGCGGGTGTTGCCCTCAGCCCCGATGCTAACTCCATCTACTGGAACCCTTCAAAGCTGGTTTTCGCGCCAAAAAATGCGGGAGCTTCAATCTCCTATACGCCCTGGCTGCGCGA
>JAYVAP010000361.1:0-3563 GCA_043750915.1 Spirosoma sp.
CGGCAATGCGGTCTTTCACTGAGTTGCCGGGATTGAAATACTCCACTTTCGCCAGAATAGTCCCGCGAATGCCTTTCGTTACTTTGTTGAGTTTCACTAAGGGCGTATTGCCGATGGTATCGATGATTGAGTTGTAGTAATTCATTTGTTTTGATTGATGAATGTTTTGACGTGGTTATGAAAGTACTTGAAACTGTTGGAGCGCGATTCGAGCCACAAAGCGTCGAAACTGGCTAAAATTTCATTGGCGACTGCTACTTGTTCCCTGACAACCTTAATTTCACCATAAACAGCTTTTTTAGCAACAGAGCGTGGGTACGATTCTAATGGTGAATTTTTACCCGGTTCCTCCCGGTGACGTTTGGTGTACCAAATCCAGTATTCGATGCACTGCACGGGCAACATCAGTACAACCGGATGACCGTTACACCTACTTGCGTATTGTTCCTGCCGGATCTTGATGGTCGGCTTATGTTCTGTATCTATGTCACGGCCAACAAACAGCACATCCAGCCCGAGTATCTCTCGTTGTCGCAATGCATCCGGCAGAAATTTGTCCACCTGATCGCCACGCGTTGCTTTAAAGCGCCAACGCTCGTTTTCATCCTCAATGAACGTATCTGGATGCTGCTGGTTCAGATACTTCTTTAAAAAATTGCGCTGTGCTTCGTCTTCACCGAAAAAGCTGTAAGTAAGAATCCGGTTCATTTCGGCACTCCTCCCAAAAAGCCAACCGTCCAGGCATCACCCAACGAATCAGTATAATGAGGTGGCTCAAGACCCAATCGCTTACTTTGTTCGGTTTCCGGATCGATCACATCCCGCTGCAAGTTCTTAACGTGCGTAGCACCTTCCTCGTCTTTATCAAATATAAATACTGACTCGGGCATGTCCTTAAACATATCAACAACAGTAGGACTATGCGTCGTCATAATAACCTGCACGTCCTTATCCTCAACCAGTCCTAAAATGAACTGCATCACCTCAAAAATCCGGCGCGGGTGAATACCCTTTTCCGGTTCCTCGAGTAGGAGAAGTTTGGGCGGGATGGGTTGATTGATTATCGTTAGCAAGGCCAAAAAATACAAAACACCCTCGGATACTTCATCTGCCCAGTAATTCTCATCGTTCTTTCCAAAAAACTTTAACCCTAACTTACTATCCGCCCCTACTTTAACAGGTGGTGTACTGAAGCTAACTATATCACCAATACAATTTGATAAGTCGTTTTCTATTCGTTGATATGCCCGTTTATGGTTTGTGTTTAGATAAAATAGAAATGAAATCAAATTGGAGCAGTCACCCATCAGGTTAATAGCATCAGCAGAAAAATTGGCTGGTTGAATAAACTTGTTTGGATCAGGTTTATATATTACAAGGCCCTCTAAGAGAAATTTTTGTATAAAATTATATTGATCCGCTCGCGGATTATCAGGTAAAATATTTTGATTTATCCGTAATTTTTGGGCAACTACAAACTCATTATTCAGTTTAGCATCTAATGCATACAATTTCTCTCCAGCAGTATTTTCAGACCTGGATATCAGGTGAACAACTGCATCGAGCTGGGAACGTATCGGAGAAATATTTAAATCGACGAAATCTGTATCTCCATGCGCCAATACGTCTTGATACGCTAACTGGAACTTTATAATCGGCTCTTCAGGATTAAATATAAATTTCCCGAATAACTCCAATTTTTCCTGTTCGCTCTTATTAATATCAATTGCAAATAAGCAAAACTCCAGTGCCTTCAAAAAATTCGTCTTGCCCGAATTATTCGGCCCAATCAATAAATTGATTTTCTGTAAGTCGAGCGTGACATCTTTCAGGCTCTTGAAGTTCTGGATGGAAACGCGCTTCAGCATGGTTGGCGTGAGTTTTTCGGGGGCAAGTTACGGATTTACGGCCGCTGGCACACGGTCCATCGATACGGCCCGCATCAGCAGGGTATTATCAGGGTCGATCACTACGGTGCCGGGCTTTCCTATCAACGGAACGGTAAAGGTCTGGGTTTGCTCCGTCATTATCAGTTTAGCCGTGCGTGACCGCTCGCGACCGGCATTATCACGAATGCTGAACGTTAGGGGCAGGCTGAAAATGGTGCCGGTTCGCTGTGCCTGCCGCACCTCAATGACCAGCAGGTGTTTGGCCGCGTCGTAGCGCGAACCCCACACGAGTTCGGGGTAGCCGGGCTGATTGAGCCACTGCCGGAAAAACTGGTCTAACTTCCTGCCCGACACTCCCTCCATAATGGCCTGAAAGTCGCTCGTGCGGGCGTTGGCGTTGCGATATTTGGCGTAGTAGGCCCGAATGCCGAGCCAGAACTGCTCATCGCCCAGCTCATGGCGAAGCATGTGTAACACCCACCCACCCTTCTGGTAGGAGAATGGATTCAGCAGGTCGGGCAGGTTCGTGGTAGTCGAATCAATGATGATGCCTTTGGGTTTGAGGGCCGTAAATCGGAAAACCTGGCCTTTGTTCTGGTTTAGTACGGCGTTGAGCGTGTCTCGGCCGTAGGCGTGTTCCAGATAAAGGGCGGAGAAATAAGTGGCAAAGCCTTCGCTCAGCCACAGCTGCGACCAGTCGGTTTCGGTGGCTGAGTTGCCAAACCACTGATGCGCAATCTCGTGGGCCAGCAGGGCTTCCACATCCGAATCTTTCTTGCCAACGATAACCTTTTCATTATAAAAAATGCAGCTGGCGTTTTCCATGCCGCCAAAAACCGTTGTGGATTGTACGTTGGCCAATTTCTCGTAGGGGTACGGCCCTATTTTGTCGATGAAATAGCGCAGAATTTCTTTCGCCGGGCGGTAGTCGATAAATCCTTTCTGGCTGTCGTTTGGGTAGAGCCAGCTTTGCACCGGCACCCCACTCACCGCGCCCACCTCCTCCACAGCAAAGCGGGCCGCACCAATAACCATAACTTTGGTGGGGATAGCTGTATTCTCCTGCCAGCGTGTCCGTTTAAACGGCCCTCCAGGCCGGGACAATCCAGGCCGGGACAACACACTTTCGTCCAGCAACTTACCATTAGAAATAATACGATATGCTGCCGGCGCATCGACCGTGAAATCGCACGTGGCTTTGTCCGACGGGTGGTCCACAACGGGGAGCCAGTGGCGGGCGTTATTGGGCCAGTTGTCGCCAAAAAATGTCCGCTCCCCAAACTTATTTCGGCTGATTATCAACCCTTTCGCCGGCACACCATCATACTGGACAATTATTTCTACGGGGCCGTTAGCGGCCAGCGAGTCGACACGCCGGGGCAAGCTCACAAATACGCGGTCGTTGCGGTGGCTGAAGGGAAGGGCTTTGCCATCTGGCAGTCGAACCACCCGAACGCGCATGCCCGTGGTAGCCGAATCGTTTTTAACCCCAATCAGGTCGAACCAAACCGATTGCCGGTCGTCGGCGCGGGTGAACCGGATGGTGGTTTCGCCCTGAATCCGGTTGCTCGAATCGCTCAGGATGAGCACGAAATCGTAGTGCAGCACATCGACACCGGGCTGGGTGTAGCGAGCCGTGTTGGGCAGCAGCTGCGCCTGAGCGACGAGGGTTAG
>JAYVAP010000362.1:0-2838 GCA_043750915.1 Spirosoma sp.
AACCGGATGAAGAAAAAAGCGGTTACCTACCTGTCGCTGGCACTGAGCAAACCAGTGCTGAAACTAACCGACCGCGACTACAACGACAATGGCATGAGCGATCTGCTGGCGCAGTATGGACAGGCCTACGACATCAACATCGACGTTTTCAACCAGCTTCAGCATACCATCACGGGCTGGCCGGGCGGCAAACCCAATGCCGACGACACCAACCGCCCCGAACGCGCCCTGCCCACCCGAAAAAGATGCCTGATTTTCAGCCCCCACCCCGACGATGATATTATCTCGATGGGAGGCACTTTCCAGCGGTTGGTAGATCAGGGTCACGAGGTCCATATTGGTTACCAAACATCGGGCAACATTGCTGTTGCTGACGACGAAGCCCTGCGGTTTGCTGATTATGTGGTTGATTTTAACACGAAATTCGGTATCGAAAGCCCCGAAGCCACCCGTATTTTTCAGGATGCGGCCCACTCGCTGAGGGGCAAAAAAGATTCTGTAATGGACACCGCCGAGGTTCGCTACGTGAAAGGCCTTATCCGGATGGGCGAAGCCAAATCGACCTGCCGGTTTGTGGGCGTGCCCATTGAGCAGGCCCATTTCCTGAATATGCCTTTCTACGAAACGGGTACGGTTGCCAAGAAACCCCTCAGCGAAGCCGACATCCTGCTTACGATGGCTTTGATTGAGGAAGTGAAACCACATCAGATTTACGCAGCCGGTGACCTGGCCGACCCGCACGGCACCCACAAAGTATGCTTAGACGCGGTGCTGGAGGCCATTCGGCGGTTGAAACAGGCCCACCACCCAGACAGTTTCATGGACGACTGCTGGGTGTGGCTCTACCGGGGTGCGTGGGCCGAGTGGGACATTCACGAGATTGAAATGGCCGTGCCAATGTCGCCCGATCAGGTGATGAAAAAGCGGCTGGGCATTTTCAAACACCAGTCGCAGAAAGACGGTGTCGTGTATCAGGGTACCGACTCGCGGGAGTTCTGGCAACGGGCCGAAGAGCGCAACCGGGCAACGGCCGCCCTCTACAACCGGCTCGGCTTAGCTGAGTACGAAGCCATGGAAGCCTACGTTCGCTGGCACTTTTGAGGGATCACGAGCCAGTTACCTCATCCCGGAAGTATCTCCTGATCCGTTCATTTTACGCTTTTTTTCTGTGCAACCACAACGCCTGCTTTCCCTCGATGCCTTTCGCGGCCTGACCGTTGCAGGCATGATTTTGGTGAACAACCCCGGCGACTGGGGCCATATCTACGCACCCCTCGAACACGCCCCGTGGCACGGCTGGACACCCACCGATCTTATTTTTCCGTTTTTTCTATTTATTGTGGGCGTTTCCATCACCTTCGCGCTGGACCCTTCTCCCAAAACCTTGCTGCCGGGTTCAGCCAAAAAACAGACGGGTGTTATCGGCAAAATCCTGAAGCGCAGCCTGACCCTGTTTTTGTTGGGCCTTTTTCTGAATATGTTCCCCAAATTCGACATCAGCGCGGTTCGCATCATGGGCGTGCTACAACGCATTGCGCTGGTGTATCTGGCCTGCTCCCTTATTTTTCTGAAAACCCCGCCCCGGCAGCAAATTTATTTGCTGCTGACGCTACTAATTGGCTACTGGCTGCTGCTGACGGTGGTGCCCGTTCCGGGGGTTGGCTACGCAAATCTCGAACCCGCCACCAATCTGGCGGGCTGGCTCGACCGGATTATCCTGACACCTTCACACGTGTATAAACCGGCAAAAACCTGGGACCCCGAAGGCCTGCTCAGTACGCTGCCCGCCATTGCCACGGGCCTATTGGGGCTGTTGACGGGTGCGTGGCTACGCAGCAACCGGCCCGCCCCCGATAAGGTGGCCTGGCTTTTCACGGCTGGTTGCGGGCTAACGCTCGGTGGCCTGATCTGGCATGGCTTCTTCCCCATTAACAAAGCCCTCTGGACCTCATCATACGTTTTGCTGGCGGGTGGCCTGGCCATGCTCGGACTGGCGTTGAGCTACTGGCTGATTGATGTGCGGCTCTATCGAAAAGGTACCCTTCCGTTCGTGGCGTTCGGGATGAATGCCATTACCGTGTTTTTTCTGTCGGGCCTGATTCCGCGCATGATGACCCTGATTAAAGTGGTGGGGCCAACCGGTTCGCGCGTGGGGTTAAAGGAATATTTGTATCAGACTTCTATTGCTCCGCCTTTTGCCGATCCCCGAAACGCGTCGCTGGCTGGTGCCCTTACATTTGTCCTGATCTGGTTCGGCATTCTCTGGTGGATGTACCGAAAAAATGTGATTATCAAAGTTTAGCGCATTCGGAGTTATAACGGCCCGTTGGATTTTTGCTATAATTGTGCCGGGTAGCGCAATTCGCTTGTTGGCACTCTGTCTGACTCACTTTACTTAGCAAACAGCCCGTTTGCGCAACGCATGGCTCAAAATCAACTCAAGAAACTATTAGGTGTCGGCTTTGGCGTGGCGGTTACCATTGGCGGCACCATTGGCACGGGCATTTTGCGCAAACCCGGCCCTATTGCCCAGGACATTGGCAACCCAACGCTCATCATTGCCGTTTGGTTAGCCGTTGGGCTGTATGCACTGGTGGGGTCGCTGTCGGTCATGGAATTGGGAACGATGTTGCCCAAAGCCGGGGCATGGTATGTGTATGCCCGGCGGGCGTTTGGCAACTACGCGGGTTTTGTCATTGGCATCAGCAGCTGGCTCGGCAGCGTGTCGGCCATGGCGTTCGGCGCGGCCGTGATGAGCGAATACATTGGGTTGCTGGCACCCGGCTTGCTGGACTGGCAAAAACTCGTTGCCATCGGTATTCTGCTGGCGTTTGTGGG
>JAYVAP010000363.1:0-8999 GCA_043750915.1 Spirosoma sp.
AACTGACGAGCAGCGAGTCGGACAGGGTTTTGGTCGTGAGGGCATAGCGGCCTTTTTCGTCGGTGAGCGTGCCCACCCGACGGCCCACTAAGGCAACACTGGCAAAGGGCACCGGCTCGCCCGTGCGGGCATCGGTCACCAGACCCGTTATGGTATATATGGCCTGTGCATGGGCGTTGTGCCTACCCACCAACACGAAACAAGCCAGCAAAAAGAAAGGTAAACGCTTAATTAAAAATTCCATACGGGGGGCGAAACGGTCGGCGAATTTACGAAGAGACCGCTAATGGTGCCCAGAACAGCGGGTTAAATTGTTATTAACCGATCCGCAAGCATGAAAGTATTTTGGGCTTACCGGTAGTAATTACTTCAGCCAACCAGCCAGATTCGGTCTGCTTCGGCTCCCTGTTCGGTCCATTCAACCAGCACGCGCTGCGATTCGAGAGTGTTAACGCGTTTTCCGGTATAATCGGGTTTTATGGGCAAATCCCGGTTGTAGCGCCGGTCAATGAGCACCAACAGCTCAACTTTGCGCGGCCGACCAAAGGCGGTCATGGCATCCAGAGCCGCCCGCACCATGCGGCCCGTTGCCAGCACATCATCAATAAGAATAACGCGCTTATCCTCAATCACAAAGGGCACATGGGTGGTGTTGGGGCGCAGGATCGAATCGCGCCGGCGAAAATCGTCGCGGTAAAAAGTGGCATCTAAATAGCCCAGGGGCACTTCCTGACCCAGTGCCCGGCTTAGTTCCCGGCCAATGCGCTCGGCAAAATAAATGCCGCGCGGCTGCATCCCCAGCAATACGGTATCGACAAAATCCTGGTGTTTTTCAATCAGTTCCTGCGCCAGGCGGCTCACCACAATCTCCAGCAGGGGGCTGGACAGAATAAGACGTTGTTGATTCATGGCGTAAAAATAAGCCGGAATCATCGTAGGTGCAGTTCCGCAACGCGCTACAACGCAGAAAAACTTACCATGCCGTCTCCTGTTTATCGTGCCAGAATTTTCCGGTTTCGGTTTGGGGGGCATCGGCGGCTAACCACACGATGGTTTGGGCACCCTGCTCAACCGAACGGCCGGCATCGGCACCGCCCCTATCCGGATGCACCCAGCCGGGGTCTACGCAGTTGACGGCAACATTATACGTTCGCAAAGCCCCGGCAAATTGTTTTGTTACGGCATTCAGGGCAGTTTTGGAGATGCTGTAGGCGGGCGCGTAGGTATCCATCTGGCCCAGCGACCCCGCTCGGCTCGATACGTTGATGATACGACCGCCGTGGGGTGATTTGAGCAGATAAGGCAAAAAGTCCTGCGTCACCAAAATCGGTCCGTTCAGGTTCACTTTCAGCGTCCGGTCTAGCATCTCGGTATTCAGCTTCACAATATCCTCGCCGTGGTCTTCCAACATGGCTGCGTTGTTGATGAGCACATCGAGATGGTCTGCTTTTTGCGAGAACGTGCCGCTAGCATTTTTGATACTTACGGGGTCGGTCACGTCCAGCTCAATAAACGTGGCTTCGTAGCCTTCGTGGCAGAGTTCCTCGGCGGCTGCGCGGCCTTCGGCCCTGTTGTGGGCAGCAATGAACACGGCAAAACCACGCCGGGCCAGTTGCCGGGCAATTTCGTTGCCAATCCCTTCGCTGGCACCCGTGATGAGGGCCGTGCGCTGATGTTCGGTTTTCATAGGCGGTGAGCAGGCAAAAATGAGCCGAAGTGCCGGGACTACCCTGCCTGTTACCAACCGGCCAGTCACCACAAATGTTTATGAGATACCTGATCTGCCCGACCGTTTGCTCAATTGTGTTACCGTATGTGGTACATTCGCGACTAATCTTATGCTACCTTTATTTTTCACCTGATCCATGAAATCACGTTTCATCGTTCTGGCCCTCGGCATCTTCATTTCCGGTACCGCCCAGGCCCAAACCAAACCTGGCTCGAAGCCGGTTGGCCCGCGCCCGGCGGTGCGGCCACCCGCCACCACCCCCAACCGGCAACAGGAATTATACGACCAATACCACGGTGT
The DNA here is from genome assembly GCA_043750915.1 of Spirosoma sp. Lineage (GTDB taxonomy): Bacteria > Bacteroidota > Bacteroidia > Cytophagales > Spirosomataceae > Spirosoma. Next base: position 2,030 of record JAYVAP010000363.1, read on the forward strand.
ATCTAAAAAACCGGCGGCTGTTTCACCCGCCAACCGCCAGCCTGCTCCCTTACCCGAACCAGAAACCACGGTGGCCACAACGACCGAACGGCCCGTTTCGGCCATGCGCGGGTCATCCGGTGTCCGCATTGGCGTTCGGGGCGGTATCACTTACCCGGCACAGCTGGAGAAGCTGGTGGACATTAACACAAATCCGGCAGTGGGTTTCGTGGGTGGGTTTGTGGCTAATTTTGGTCAGGGCAGACTCTCGTTTCAGCCCGAACTGAACTACGCCCGCTACGCCTACAAACTGGATGACGGCTTTGGCGGTCTGGTTGTAACCACGGCCTCCAATCAGCTCGAAGTGCCGTTGCTGCTCAAAATTGCATCGGGGTCGGTCAACAGCAACCGCTTTTTTATGACCGTTGGTCCCTACGCGGCCTACACCCTGGGCATTAGTATAGGTGGGCAGAACGTGCCACTCAACGGCTCCGGTGGGCGGTTTAGTTTTGGCGCAGCGGCCGGGCTGGGTGCGGCCCTGAAAGCCGGGCCGGGTCACCTCACCATCGAAGTGCGGGGGTTGTATCCGCTGGGGCAGGCCAGCGACGGCATCAAAATCAGTACCGATTCCAGAACAATAAACGCGCAGGCTACCCTGGGCTACATGTTCCCACTGGGTGGCCGGTAAAGATCTCATAGAGTGGGTTTTCAAAATGACGGTGACCGCCTGGTCGTCGTCATTTTTGTTAACGGCCACTTTGGTCCAGCCTGACGCGGCCCGGCCCGACGCGGCCCGGCCTGACGCGGCCCGGCCTGACGCGGCCCGGCCTGAATTCAGCCCAACATAAACTGATTTTTCATAGAAACGGTGTTGTTTTTTCCCAGAGCCAGGCCGCTTTCTCGTCGGTAATATCGCGGTTATACTGGCGTTGGGGGGCACTATCGGCAAAATAACCGCCGTTGTTGCGCTCGCCAATGGATTTTAGCGGGGCCGATGCCAGAAACACCGATGTCTGCGCGCCTTTTTCGGGTGTGCGCATCAGCGGCCCAAACAAAGAAAATACTTTGCCCAGCACGCCCGGTGTGTCGATGCCAAAATTGGTACGAACAGCTCCCGGATGCACCGCATAAGACACAATGCCCTGCCCGGCCGTTCGGTGGGCCAGTTCCTTGGCAAAGAGGAGATTGGCTAATTTATCGTCGCAGTAGGCGAGGGTGGGCGACAGATCGTCGATTTTGCGAAAAAACCGCGCTGTGCGCCCGCCTAAGTAAGCCGCTGACGACAGTGTGATGACCCGCGCCGGTCCGTTTTCCCCCGCCCCGGCGGCTTTCAGCGAATTGAGCAGGCAGTTGGTGAGCACAAAGTGGCCGATGTGGCTGGCATAAAACGACCGTTCGATGTTGTCGATAAACTCGATGCGGGCGGGTGTGTAGCCTGCGTTGTTGATGAGCACATCAATCCGGGGGTATTTAGCGGCTATTTGCCCGCCTGCTTGCCGCACCGAGTCGAGATCGGCCAGATCGGCCGTGAAAAAATCTACCGTTATGGCAGGATTGGCTTTTTGGATTTCGGCCTGCGCGTCGCGTCCTTTCTGTGCATTGCGGCATAGCAGAATCAGATCGAACGAGCGCTGCGCCAGGGCTTTGGCCGTTGCCAGGCCTAAGCCTGAGTTGGCTCCCGTGATGAGGGCAATTTTTGTTCCCATAAGTTAACCAGGTCACGCACGGCCCATACCAACCGGCATCTTTAAACCCGTGCGCTATCTGGTCAACTTTCAGAACCGGTTTTTGGTTTATCGGCACCGTTAAATTGCCGGGGCTGCCAGACGAAAAAAAACCATCCGGGACAACCTACCGTAACGGCAAATGCACTTCGGCCATCATGCAGCGGGCCGACCCGCCCCCGTTGCCTTCAATCATCGACAGGTCGAAGTGAAACAGGGTGGCGTAATCGTCCAGGAGGTCAATCTGTTTGGGTGTCAGCGATTCGAAAGCCCGCGTCGACATCACCAGCAGTTTCTGGCCCTTTTGGGTTTGCACCTGAAGCATATTGCCCGCAAAGGAAGCCATTTGCTCCAGCGTAATATCAATAATTCGTTTGTTAAGACTTTCCAGCTCCTGCCGCACCATCAGCCGCTCATCGGGGTTGGAGATGGCGGCTAAACACACAACGGCAAACGTTTCGGCAATGCACATTAGCACGTTGGTATGATAAACGGCCTTGCCACCCGCGTCGGTCGCGTGGAATACTACTGTCCGGTAGCCGGTTTGCCGACTGAATTCGGCCAGCACGTCGGGGTGCGTTCGGGGCGACAGGCACGCAAATGCCACGCGGTGCATCCGGTCGAGAACCATGCTGCCCGTTCCTTCCAGAAACTTACCTTCCTGCTCAAAATGGGTCAGGTCAACGATTTTAGACACGTGGAATCGTTTGGCCAGGGCATCGATAATGTCCAACCGGCGTTCGGCCCGTCGGTTTTCGGCCTGCATCGGATACAATACTACCGTGCCGCTGGCATGGAGCGACACCCAGTTGTTGGGAAAAATGGAATCGGGTGTATAGGGTTCCGTGGTATCATCGAAAACCATCACCTCAACCCCGCTGGCCTGCAGCTGACGAACCATTTCGTCGAACTGCCGCCGGGCATTTTCCTGCGCTACATCCTTTGTTTGGGCGGCTATTTCAACGTCCTGAAACGCGTTGGATTCGGCCGTTTCGGGGTTGAACCCAAAGTGAACCGGGCGAATCATTAACAGTCGGGCGGTAGCTTGTGATTGCATAAAAGCAGGCTATGAGTTGTTATTCGGGTTAAAAGTACGAAAAAGAGCGATTTTCGGGGCATCGGTCCCCCTTTTCCCGACACGAAGTTGGTTGGTTAGTTCTCAGATATCCTCCCGCAGCAACGGCAAGCTCATGCAGTGCGACCCTCCCCGTGCCCGCGAGAGTTCGGCAGAGGGCAACATGATAAACGTGTTCTCGATGGTTTCCGGCGACGATTCACCCCGCTCGAAACGCGCCAGCAAATCGGCCGCCCGCACAATATCGAACCCGGCCTGCCGGAAGGCTTCGGTTGTTTTCTGGTTGCGGTCGTAGCCCACCACCACCCCGTCTTTGAGGGCCAGCAGGTTGCACGAATCCGTCCACTGCTCGCGTGCCCCAAACGGAAATTCGTTGTTGCCCGAATAAATAAACCGGACCGGCTCGGTGGCACCGAGGTCGTTTTTGCTGATGTCGGTGAGCAGGTCTTCGAGGTTTTCGATCTCGATGGGCTTGTGTTCCAGCCCTTTGATAAACTGCAGGATTTTCAGGTCTTCGGACACGTCTTTGGGGGCAAAGAAGTGGATCACATCGCGTTTTCTGGCTTCGTCGCCGGTGCGGGCCAGCGAGCCGAGCAATACCCAGACGTTGCGTTTTGCCTGCGTAAAAACCGTGTCGATGTGCATATAATCCCGTTTTTTGGGGATTTTTATGATCGTGACGGTATCGACTAAATTTTTGGCGAACACGAGTTGCATCACCTGCTGGGCGGCATAGAGTGTGGTGCGTTCGCTGACACCCACAATCAGGTGTCGTTTGGCAATCATCATCACATCGCCCCCTTCCAGTGTGGAGCGGGTAACGTCGCGGTTGGCATCGGCATCGGGCAGCAGAAAAGCGTGTTCGTTGTCGGGTATTTCGATGATTTTATCCTGGTAATCGGCAAAAAGCGGGTGGTTAAAAAAAATGTACTGCATCAGCAGGGCTTCGCGGGTGCGGGCCAGCTTGGCGGGTTTGTTGAGCAGGATATGGTCGTTGATAACAATGCCAATATCGCGGGTGAAAATGAAGTTGGGCAGGGGCGCAAACAGCATCGTCTGATCGGGCAGCGACCCGGAGATCATAATTTTGGCCAGCTCAACGGGGTCATATTGGTTGAGCTGCTGCTGGGTGCGGAAAGCCGTCCGCTCAATACCGCAGATGGCCGCAATCAGGCGGGTGCGGATTACCTCGTCGGCCAGAATTTCGGACAGCAGGCTCTGCACATCCACGACTTTGTCGGACCGGAAGTATTCGGCGTGGTCGGGTTTGAAAAAATTACGGTCGGAGTCGGGTCCGAGCTGGGCCACTTTGCCGCGCACCTTGTCGGGGTCCAGAAAATAGAGCAGGATTTTGACGTAGTAGTCATATTCGTCCCGGCGCATCATGTCGAGGTGAACGATATCTTCAAAAAGCCAGTCCTGGGCTTTGGAGGGCACCACTTTGCCCAGTCCCCGGTCGGGGCTGTGGATGAGCATCCGCCGGAGCTGCCCAATTTCGGAGGAGACATAAATGCGGGCAGCGGAGGTGTCGGTGTCGGCGGGGTGTTTTCCGTTTTTCATCTGAACGAAGAAAACCTGCGTTTAGGGCAGGTTTTAGGGTGCAAGGTACGGTTTTTTCGGCAGGCAGCGGGCCTTGTGGCGGACGGGCGTTTGGGTTGCAGCGCGATAAAGCAGCACCCTGCTCCAGCCACGACCTTATTGGGCTTCGTTTACCGGCTCCGACATGATGGTGTGGCCCATCTTGTCGCGCTTGGTGCGCAGGTAGCGTTCGTTGTGCGGGTTCGATGGCATTTCTATGGGTATGGTATCCACTATTTCCAGGCCGTAGCCCATCAGTCCTGCCCGTTTTTTGGGGTTGTTGGAGATGAGCCTCAGCTTACGAACACCCAGATCACGCAGTATCTGCGCGCCCACGCCGTAGTCCCGGGCATCCATGGGCAGTCCCAGTTCCAGGTTGGCCTCCACGGTGTCGCGGCCCATTTCCTGGAGTTTATAGGCTTTGAGCTTGTTGAGCAGGCCAATGCCGCGCCCTTCCTGAAACATGTAGACCACTACACCCCGGCCTTCGGCTTCGATCATCCGCATCGACGCGTGGAGCTGTCCCCCACAATCGCAGCGGCAGGACCCAAAAATATCGCCCGTGATGCACGACGAGTGAACCCGTACCAGCACCGGCTCGCCCGGCTCCCAGCTGCCTTTTACCAAAGCGAGGTGTAAATCGCCGGTGTTACTCTGCCGGAAGGCAATGAGGTCGAAATGTCCAAAATCGGTAGGCATATCCACGCCGATTTCGCGCCGGATCAGCGTTTCGGTCTGGAGCCGATACTCAATCAAATCCTGAATGCTAATAAGTTTCATGGCAAAGCGGTCGGCCAGCACGCGCAGTTCTGGCAGGCGGGCCATGGTGCCGTCTTCGTTGAGCACCTCAATCAGCACGCCCACGGGCGACAGCCCGGCGAGTTTCGCCAAATCGACGGCGGCTTCGGTATGGCCCGCCCGCCGGATAACGCCCCCTTCCACGGCCCGCAGCGGAAAAATATGACCCGGACGGCCCAGATCGTCGGGCGCGGTGGCGGGGTCGACCAGTGCCCGGATGGTTTTAGCGCGGTCAGAGGCCGAGATGCCGGTTGTGCAGCCCTGGCCCAGCAAATCGACCGAGACCGTGAACGGGGTGGTATGCACCGAGGTGTTGCTACTCACCATCATGTCAAGGCCCAGCTCGTAGCAGCGTTCCTGGGTGAGGGGCGCACACATTAGCCCCCGGGCTTCGCGCACCATGAAGTTGACCAGTTCGGGCGTAACCAACTCGGCCGCACAGATCATGTCGCCTTCGTTTTCGCGGTCTTCATCGTCCACAACCAGCACAATTTTGCCCGCTTTAATGTCGGCAATGGCATCGGCAATGCGGTCGAGCCGGATGGGGGCCGCACTGGGTTGCCCGGCCTGCGCTATATTGGTACTATTATTGCTCATGTGTTTGGTTGGTGCGTGCCGGTGGTTGTAAATTTGATGTTTCAACCCCGTGTATTTTGGCGTTTCCGGTGGTTTAGCGGCACTTGCAGCGGTCAGGGAAACGCCTGAATTATACCCGGAAAACGCTATTTCAGAAAGATACGTTTCGCACCGAACGCGAAAAAGTCCGATGGGCCGTTTCTACGATAGGCACCACCGGTTACTGCAAACAACAAAAACTATATTCTCTGTGCGAATTTTACGACTGCGGCTAACTGAACGAATAGCAAGATGGGGCTGGTTCATTGGCTGGCAGGCTGTTTTTTGGTTGAGCTTTCTGCTGATATCGCTCCCGGCAGTATATGCGCAATGCCCGCTACCCGGAACGGGCATCACGCCGGGCTTTACGCTGGACAAAACAAGGATATGCGTTGGCACGCCCATAACCATTACGAAACGGGCAGACCTGGAGAGTGATAATTATAATATTGATTACGACGGCAAGTCTCCCCTTGACCAACCACCCCCTGCTGGTATTACGCTGGGCCCGTTGGAAAAAAATCCCTTTATCTACAGCAAGCCAGGTTCATTTACCATTATTCAACTGGCCAGTGTTGTGGGCAAGGCCCTGGTTACTTGTCAAACCGTTACGGTGTTGCCCGTCGATCCGGTCCGGTTCACGGCCAAAGCCTGCTCGGGCAACAAAGTCCTCGTGGATGTGTTGCTGGATACCGGCACGAGCCAGTATGACAGTTACGTGATAAACTGGGGCGACGGGCAAACCAGCGTATTGAGCAAGGCACAGATTACCGCACAGCCATCTCATACCTACCGCAATATTGGCAGCTATAATATTCAGATTACGGGGCGGTATGGTGCGCCGGCCAGTTGCGAAACACCCTTCGCTGCCGTTCAAAGCCAGCAGCAAACGGTCCTGATCTCGCCCGCAACGGCCCAGCCCGCCATTACCGCGCTGACCACGACCAGCGATAAGTCCATCACCATCCGCTACCAGGTGGGCGCGGGTGGTGAGGCCGAACTATTCCAGAAAGATGCCAGCGGTATCTTCGCCACCACGGGCCAGAAGGGCAGCAGTGGCATCTTTGTGGTTCAAACCAATACCCAGGAGGTTCAGTGTTTTCAGGTATCGTCGGTGGATGCCTGCCAAACGCCAGGCCGAAACTCTGATGTCGTGTGCAGTCTGGTGCTGGATGCCAAAGCCACCAACAAACGAAACGAC
>JAYVAP010000364.1:0-2385 GCA_043750915.1 Spirosoma sp.
GGCGGGCGGCTCGTGGGGGTCGTGGCCGGGTTGCTGGCTGACGATGGTTTTGGCGGCATCGTGGTATGCCTGGAGGGCTTTTTTGTCTTTTGGGGATAGGGTGGTGCTCATGCCGTCATTTTTTCTTTTAGAAGCTGCACGTATTCATTGGTGTGGGGCACGAGTATTTTGGCGAGGTCGGGGTTTTGGCGGTTGATGTGTTCGACGTACTGACGGATGATGTTGAGGGTGGTGGAGAAATCGGCTTCGTAGTTGAGGCTGATGAGCATTTGGCGCAGGGTGTAGATCTGGCCTTTATCGAGCGAGGTGAGGTTGCCCCCGGCGCGGTTGTTGTCAACGGCGTGGTCCATCACTTCGAGCTGGTATTCGATAAGTTTAAAGAGCCGCTCCTGCATGGTTTTTTGGCCGGTGGCGTTTTTGATTCGCTCTTCGCGCCAGTTGCTTTTGGTGACCCAGTTGGAGACGGTGGTTTCTGAAACGCCGAGCATGGCGGCAATCTCGGAGCCGGGCACGTTTTTCATGTAGAGGGCTTTGCCCGCGCTCAATATTTTTTCCTGGCTGCTCATGTGGCTAAAGTGTCGGCCACTACCAGGGTCTTCGACCACTGGCAGGGCGGGGCTTGTTTGTGCTTCAAAGTTGGCCCTGTGGGGGGGATTTTGTGAATTTGTTCCGTAGGGTTTCCGTGTCAGCCTACAAACTTTCCCCTCCACAGGGGAAACCCTACGGCGGGTTTTTGGTGGGCGGGGATTGTGGTGCCAATTTTCGGCCCACAAAGCACGGCGCGGCCCTGAGGGCGTGGCTGTGCGACTGTACCCACCGTATACACAGATGACAAAGATCAAGGCGACCCAAAAGACTTTTCTGGTTAGCGACGAGAGCAAAAACGGCTATGGTTTCCGGGTGTTGAACGCGGGCTTGGACGTGAGTGCTTTTGAGCGCAACCCGGTGATGCTGTATATGCACCAGCGCGGGAAGGTTTTTGGGGCGTGGTCTAATTTGGTGCTGGCCGATGGTGCCTGGACGGCGGAGCCTGTTTTTGACGAGGGCGATCCGGACGGGCTGGTGCAGGAGGTGCTGGGCAAGGTGGCACGCGGGTTTTTGCGGGCGGCCAGCATTGGCATTGAGATACTGGAGGTGGTGCGAAACGAGGCACTGGCCTGCTATGATGTGACGGCCTGCGTGCTGCAGGAGATAAGCATTGTGGATGTGGGCGGCAACCGGAACGCCGTTCGGCTATATGCCCATGGCCAGCCGCTGGGCGAGGATGAGCTGGCGGGCACGCTGGCAACGCTGTGTGCCCGGACTGATGAGACAAACGAGAGCGTACCAATAACTATAAATACCCCCGTACAGATGGAGTTAAAAGAGATTGCCCAGTTGCTGGGTTTGCCCGAGACGGCGAGCGGGCCGGAGGTTCAGGCGGTGGCCGCGAAGCTGGCTGCGGAGAGCGGCTACAAAGAGAAGTTTGACCAGCTGAGTGCTGCCCTGGCGGCCGCGAAGGTGAAGGACGCGGAGGCTTTGGTTGATGCGGCCATTGCCGACAAACGTATTGGGGCCGACCAGAAGGGCGTATATGCCAGGTTGTTTGCGGCTGACTATGACTCGGCGCGCCAGGTTTTGGCGCAGCTGGCGCGGCCGGTTGATCTGGTGGCGCTGACGGCCCCGGGGTCGCTGCGGGCGGGTGTTATGGCGGATGTGGATGCTGCGGGGCAGTATGATGCACTGGACCATAACGGCCGGCTGGCTAAGCTGAAGGCGGAGAACCCCGACGAGTTTAAGCGGTTGTTTGTGGCTAAGTGGGGCCGCGAGCCGAAGTAAGCCCCAACCCCCAACCCCCTGAAGGGGGGCTTAGGTTGAGCGCGATGGGACAGGCGTCCATTACTACGAATTGTGTGCCACTGCCAGGGTCTGCGACCACTGGCAGGGCAGGAGAGATTTACCGTAACTAAAAGAAGAAGGAGATGGCTGTAGAAGTCGAAATTTGGCGTAAGGACATCGTTGAGGCCCTGTTTAAGGACAACGAATTTTTGAAGAACTCCGTGAATGCCGACGAGTTTGTGCTGGCGGGCAAGGTTGTTCACATTCCGCAGGCGGGTGTGGCATCGGGTGTGGTGAAGAACCGCACGAGTTTGCCAGCGGTGGTGACGAAGCGGACGGACACCGATGTGGTGTATGTGCTGGACGAGTTTACGAGCAACCCGGTGTTGATTCCGAACATTGACCAGCTGCAGCTGAGCTACAGCAAGCGCGACAGCGTGCTGGGGCAGGACAAGGCAACGATTGCCGAGCTGGTGGCCGAGTGGGCTTTGCGCTCGTGGGCACCCACGGCAGCGGGGCAGCTGCTGCGGACAACGGGGGTGGCCAGTGCGGCCACGAGCGACCTGG
>JAYVAP010000365.1:0-2086 GCA_043750915.1 Spirosoma sp.
CAATAAATTTGGGATGCTCCAGAAAGCGATTCACAAACCGGAGTTTGGGCATCACCTGCCACGTTTTCAGAATGTCCATGACCTTCTCATACACCGACCCGGTTGAGGCCGACGCATACTGCGGAAAAAACGGAATGACTACCAGATCGGTCAGACCCATCCGCCGAAAGTCGGCCAGGCCCGCGTCGATGCTCGGGCTTTGGTAGCGCATGGCCAGTTTAACCACATAGTCGCTGCCGAGTTCCTGCTGTAGCTGCTTCTCCACAACCTGCCCGTAGTATTTGAGGGGCGATCCGGTTTCTGTCCAGAGCTGCTTGTATATTTTAGCCGATTTGGGGGCCCGAAACGGGGCAATAATGCCGTTGACGAGCAGAAAACGGGGTATAAAAGGAAAGTCAATGACCCGGCCATCCATCAGAAACTCGCGCAGATATTTGCGCACGTCGGGCACGGATGGGCTGTCGGGCGTGCCGAGATTAACAATTAGTACGCCCGTTTTGCCAACGGGTGCGGGGGCCATTACGGGTGGCAATAAAACGGGTGCTTCCATATGAGGGGAAACAGGAAAAATAGCTTTTGAGTTTGGGCCACCGGATGTGTGGTGGCTCCGAATTTGTGGGGGGGTAGCGGGAACCGTTTATACCGACGCGGTGGGTATATCAGCCCACTAATGCGGTCGCTCATTTCGCCTGCGGATATCGGCTTAGGTCGGTGCGCGTGAAGTCGCTGAAGACCTCGCCGGGTAGTTCCGAAAAGACCATGATGTCGGTCAGGTCCCGTTCACCCCGTTCGCCCGACAGCAAAATAGAACCCGCTTTGCGGTAATCGGCCCAGGGCAGGGTGAACCGGGGCTTTTCATCGGCAAACTTAGCGTAGTAAGCCCACTGCGTCACCAAGTGCGACTGTTTATCGACCCAGACGTGGTATTTGTTATCGGGCGTTAGGCCAACGCCTTTGAAGGTCAGCTGGATCAAATCGGCGGGCTTGCCGGCCTGGGTAGTGCCACTGTCGCCGAGGTATTTGAGGGTCACGCCCGAATCTTTCAGTTTATAAGGCATCACCAGCCAGTAGGAATCGTTGATCCAGGCCGCTTTGCCTGCTTTTACGTACTTGGCTACGGAGTTGGCATCGGTCAGCTCCTGCCCATCGCGAAACACGCGGCCCTGGTCGTTATTGATGTTGAGCAGCACGGTCTGATCGTCGCGCAGGTTATCTACCCGCACATTACCCCTCCATTTGTCCCAAACGAGTTTGCGGACACCAAAAAAATTCCAGGTAATCAGGTGGGTGTTATCCCAAGCCTGCCGTCCACCCAGGGCGGCCATCACCGCGTCGGCAATTTTCACGGCTTTGGGGTCGGAGCCGGCCTGATCGAAACCGGGGGCCGCCGGATTTAGGGGTAGTTTGGACTGGGCAAACCCGGTTGAAAGACACAACAGCAGGCAAAGCAACAGCAGTGGATGGGTTTTCATGAAGGGTAGCGTTGTTTTATCCGACAAAATTAAGTTAATGTAGCGTTACGAAGTGTAAATCATACATTTATTGTCCAACGCCAAACTAACCCCGGCAAAAAACGCCACCGCAAGGCCCCGATAATAGCAGTGATCATACCCATAACGGGCACCACCCTGGAGCAGAAAAGCGCGGGCAGCACCGGCACCGGAGCCACCAGTAAGGATGTCCGCAGCAGCACCATCACGGGCGGAAGTTCGGTAAAAGCCAGAAAGATAACCCGGCGAAAATCTGGTTCGCGGCATTGAAGGGGCAGGCCGCTGTTTGCGCAACAAGTTGGCAAACAGGATATTTAACGAAAGTTTAATAACCGGCCTGCTCATTTCTGCGTTAATAGAAGGAAACCAATCGGTTCACTAAATCACAAAACCATGAAAAAAGTAATGATTGCTGCCGTTGCCGTTGTGCTGATGTCGGGTGCAGCTTTTGCCCAGGACAACATGAAAAAAGATGCCAAAATGGCGCACAAAGACATGAAGCACGATGCCAAAATGATGAAGAAAGACGCTAAAAAAGCGGGCGACGACACCAAGGTAGAAGCGGCTAAAGACATGAAGCACATGCACAAAGAGAT
>JAYVAP010000366.1:0-2804 GCA_043750915.1 Spirosoma sp.
GTGGCGGGTGGTGCTTACCTGCCTATCATGTCTGACGAAGCCCTGATTGTGGAAGGAACGGGGTCTATTTTTCTGGCCGGACCGTACTTGGTCAAAGCCAGCATTGGCGAAGAGGTGGATGCCGAAACGCTTGGCGGGGCCATTACGCACACCGACATTTCGGGCGTGATCGACAACCGCTATCCGGACGATAAAAGCTGCTTGGATGCCATCAAACGCATTCTCGACAAAACCGGTCGAACCGCAACAGCCGGTTTCGACCGGGCCGAGCCGTTGTTGCCCGCCAAAAACCCGGCCGATATTTACCAAATCCTGCCCGCCGACCGGGTTAAGCCCTACGACATGCAGGAAATTATTGAGCGGCTTATCGACGCATCCGATTTTGATCCCTACAAGCCCGGCTACGGCCAGTCGTTGCTATGCGGCTATGGCCGAATCGACGGTTGGGCGGTGGGTATTGTGGCCAATCAGCGCAAGGTGGTGAAAGCAAAAGGCCGCACCGGACCCGGAATAACCGACCGGCCAACGGAAATGCAGATGGGGGGCGTTATTTATGGCGATGCCGCCGACAAAGCCGCCCGTTTTATCATGAACTGCAATCAGAAACGGATTCCGCTCGTGTTTTTGCAGGATGTGTCGGGGTTTATGGTTGGGAGCCGGGCCGAGCAGGGCGGCATTATTAAAGACGGGGCCAAGATGGTGAGTGCCATGGCCAACTCGGTAGTGCCCAAGTTCACGGTCGTGGTGGGCAATAGCTACGGCGCGGGCAACTACGCCATGTGTGGCAAGGCATATGACCCGCGCCTGATGCTGGCCTGGCCCACCGCGCAGATGGCCGTCATGAGCGGGGCATCGGCGGCTAAAACGCTCGTTCAGATACAGGTGGCATCGCTCAAAGCCAAAGGCGAAATCATCACACCCGAAGCGGAGCAGGCCTTGCTGACGAAGATTACGGATCAGTACAACGCGCAGCTATCGCCCTATTATGCAGCCGCCCGGCTTTGGGTCGATGCCGTTATCGACCCGCTTCATACCCGCCAGATTCTCTCCGAAGGCATTGCGGCTGCCAACCACGCACCCATCACAAAAGGGTTTAATGTGGGCATAATTCAAACGTAGTCCGGCATGTTGTCTGGTTGGTCCTGTGTTTAGGGGGAGGTCAAAGCAGCCATTTCTCCCGGAACCCCACCTTTTTTTCATCACAAAGGCCACATACATAGTCGCTGGCAAGGTCCTCAAATGGGGGCATTGCCGATATAGTGCCCCTCAACCACCTGCGCAAACAGCCCAATGGATTCGCTACGGATTATATTATGCCTCATTAATGACGGCATGTTTGGGAAAGCAGGTGATCAGGATAATGCCTGTTTTCAGGGGGGCGTTTGTGGGCTACTCAGGGCCGCCTGTCCGCCATCGAGCCACAGGGTCAGCCAGCTTACTTCTTTCCGAGTACCATACGGCCCAAGCAAGGTAACCGGTTCGCGCAGGGTGAGTTGCAGGTTGGGAGTCGTCAGGAGCGTGGTGTTGAGCAGTCCCGCTTTTGGGGCTGGCTTGTCGAAAATACTGTCGACCCGTTCAACCTGATCGTTTCTGATTACGGCCCGCCATCGAATGCCCAGCCGCAGGTGGAGCGCATCGGCGGTGCGGTAGGACGGGCGTTTAAGCACGGCCATCACCTCGGCCACAATAAACAGCATGCCGTAGGCACTCAAAAGGGTTACCCAGAAAGCAACCCTGGCACTCCAGCGGGCCAGCAGCAGATGAACAGCCACCAACTCAATGGTGCCCACCGCTGCCAGTGCCAGCAGCAAGGCCACCTGCCCCGATTGGCGGTGGGTGCTGAGCGCAACGGCTCCGGCAGGCAGATCGGGTTTGAGTCGCCAGCCCAGCAACGCGTACTGCACAATGTGCCATTCGCCCATTGTAAACGCAGCCGCCCGTGACCCAAAAACAGCCGATAAACTCCCGAGCAGGGCATTGTTGGCATCGGTAGCGGAGCGGAGTTGCCGGTAGGTTTGAACAAGTGTCCGAAATCGAAACAAGGCCACCAATAGGGCCGCGCCTTCTATCACTGCCAATAATACCGGCGTTTCTACGGCAACGGGCAGCGCGTTTGCAGGCAGTATAAAGAGGGCCAGCCGCGTCATCGGCAGGGCCAGTAATCCGGCCCGCAGCAGCGACCAGCCGTTGGGCTTCCCAACGAGCCAGTGAAACAGCACCGACGTAATAACGGTCAGGTCGAAGAGCACCGCCAGCGAGAGAAGAGCCGGTTGGCGGGCAAACGCAGCCGTTTGCATAATTAGAACCTCAGCCGTGATCATGCCCATCAGCAAAAACAGGAACAGGGCATACCGGTGAGAAGTGGTGATGGGTATCATTCTGGTACTCAAACGTATTGATGTCTAATTCAGTCAATTCTGTCGAAGCCGCAGTAGGGCACCAGCACGGCCGGAATTTGAATACCGGCAGGCGTTTGGTTGTTCTCTAAAATGGCGGCCAGAATGCGGGGCAATGCCAGTGCTGAGCCGTTGAGGGTGTGGAGCAACCGCATTTTGCCCGCTATTTTGCCCCGCAGTTTGAGCCGGTTTGCCTGGTAGGTTTCAAAGTTGGACACCGAACTGACCTCTAACCAGCGTGCCTGAGCCGCCGACCATACTTCCATGTCATAGGTCAACGCCGAGGTGAAGCCCATGTCGCCCCCACAGAGCCGGAGCACGCGGTAGGGCAGTTCCAGTTTTTGCAGCAACGACTGCACATATTGGCTCATTTCCTCCAGGGCGGCATAGGAGTTTTCGGGCTTTTCG
>JAYVAP010000367.1:0-4207 GCA_043750915.1 Spirosoma sp.
CGCATGAGTGCCTCCATGGAGTCGGTTCTGAAAGGGTATGAAGACCCGCGCATTGGCGTGTTTTTTCAGCCTGCCACCGGTACCAAAACTTATGAAGGACTTCGGAACGGGCTGTTGCCCGTACAGTTGAACCAGCCCGCCAACTCCAACAACAACAACTCCAACGTGGGCGAACGCTGGGTAAAAGGGGGCGGCTCGGCCTGGAATGGTCAGCAAACTACGGCGCAGGATGTTATGCACGCGTCTGAAGCGTATTTACTGCGGGCCGAAGGTGCCCTGAATGGCTGGAACATGGGCGGATCGGCGCAGAGCCTCTATGAAAAAGGCATTGAAATGTCGATGAAGCAGTGGGGCATTACCGACGCGGCTAAAGTGGCCGCTTATGTGAGTAGCGATAAAATGCCCATGGCTCCGGGCGATGCCCTCAACTCACCCGCCATGGCCAGCATTGCCGTGAAATGGGGAGCCGACGAGGCTACCCGACGCGAACAGGTGGGCACCCAGAAATGGCTGGCTTTGTTTCCCGATGGGCTGGAAGCCTGGGCCGAGTTCCGCCGGTCGCGCTATCCCAAACTGTATCCAGTAGCCAACTCCGATAATGCCGACCTGCCCGCCGGTACCTTTATTCGCCGGATTCCATTCCTCGACCTGGAGCGGCAAACCAATGGCGATGCGGTGAAAGTAGCCGAAGGGCTGCTTGGTGGCCCCGATAAGGTGAGTACACCGTTGTGGTGGGATAAAAATAAATAGCCTTTTTTTAACACGGAGTTATGGAGAGGAGCACAGGGTTCACAGAGGGATTTTCTCCGTGTTCTCTGTGCTCTTCTTCGTATATCCTGCACGGCCTGCCGCCTTGTGTTTACCCTTCTTTTCATGAAGTTTATCTGCCCCGTCCTTTTGTGCCTGATTGGCCTGGCATCCTGTCGGCAGCAGGATACCCTGTTTGAGAAACTGGCCTCCGACAAAACCGGGATTCATTTCAGCAATGCCCTCACCGAGTCGCCGGATTTCAACGTGCTCAAGTATGGCTATTTCTATAATGGCGGGGGCGTGGCAGCAGGCGATTTTAACAACGACGGGCTAATGGACCTGTATTTCACCGGTAATCTTACGGCCAACAAGCTGTATATGAACCGGTTGGGGTCGGGTGGAGATTTATCTTTCGAGGACATCACCCAGGCAGCAGGCGTAGGCGCAGCCGATGGCTGGAATACGGGCGTTACGCTGGTGGATATCAATGCCGATGGCTGGCTCGATATTTACCTGTGCCGCTCAGCCGCCACTAACCCAAAACTTCGCCGTAACCTGCTTTTTGTCAATAACAAAAGTGCTCGGGGCGGCATCCCAACATTTACCGACAAAGCCGCCCAATATGGTCTCGACGACCCCGGCTACAGCACCCAGGCGGCTTTTTTTGATTACGACCGCGACGGTGATCTGGACTGTTTTCTGCTGAACCACTCCGTGCAGGAATTTGACGGATTCAGCCGCATGATCGGCACCTACAAGCAACAGGCCAACCCGGACTATAGCAGTAAGCTATACCAGAATCAGGCCGGTAAATTCACCGATGTCTCAACCCGGGCCGGGTTGGTGAGCAACGTGCTGAGTTTTGGGCTGGGCGTGGCCGTCAGCGATTTCAACGATGATGGCTGGCCCGACCTATACGTCTCCAACGACTACAACGAAAACGATTATCTCTACATCAACCAGCGCAATGGAACCTTCCGGGAGCGGGTGCGCAGTGCCATGGGCCACAACTCGCTGTATTCCATGGGCAACGATGCCGCCGATGTAAATAACGACGGACAGATGGACCTCGTTACCCTCGATATGCTTCCCGAATCCAATGAGCGTATCAAACTCACCGCCGGCGACGATAATTACGATAAATACCAGCAACTGCTGCGGGCCGGTTTCCACCATCAGACCATGCGCAACATGTTGCAGCTCAACCTGGGAAACACGCCGGTACCACAACCCGCCAACGACAGTGCCAACGGGCCTCATTTTGCCGAAATTGGCCAGCTGGCGGGTGTCTCTAATACCGACTGGAGCTGGTCGGCTTTGCTGGCCGACTTTGATAACGACGGCTGGAAAGACCTTTTTATAACCAATGGATACGCCCGCGACTACACGAACATGGATTTTTTGAAGTTCACCGTCGATGCGCAGCTGAAGGCCCAGGCCACCGGCAAACCCGCCGATCCAATGGCTGTCATTGCCGCTATGCCCGCCATTGAGGAGCCAAATTATATGTTCCAAAACGGCGGTTCGTCGCTGCAGTTCAGGAATGAAACCACCGACTGGGGGTTCAGCCAACCTACCCAGTCGAACGGTGCCGTCTACGCCGATCTGGACAACGACGGCGACCTGGACCTGGTCGTCAGCAACGTCAATGCCGAAGCCAGTGTGTATCAGAACCATGCCAGCAAACGAGGGCCAAACCACCACCTGACGGTGCGGCTGCTGGCGGCACCGGCCCTGCTGGTGGGCGCACGGGTAAGTCTTTGGGCGGGTGGGCGGCTACAGGTAGCGGAATTTCAGCCAACGCGCGGCTTCCAGTCGGCCATGTATGGGCCGCTGCTGTTTGGATTGGGAACGGCCTCGCGGGCCGACTCGGTGCGGGTGCGGTGGGCCGATGGAAAAACGCAGTATATCCAGCCTGCCACCGGCAATCAGGTCACGATTCGGTATGCGGCAATGCCCCCGCCTGCGTTGCCGCCCCCACCCCGGCCCTACTGGCAACCCGCTGGTGAGTGGGCTATAAAGCACCGGGATAGCGGAGTCAACGACTTTAAAATTCAGCCGTTGCTCCCTTATCGGCTCTCGGAGACCGGTCCGCATTTTGCCAGGGGCGACATCAATGGCGATGGTCTGGAGGATGTTTTTGTGGGGGGCGGTCGCGGGCAGGGCGGTCAGGTGCTCGTGCAGCGGGCGGGCCGGTTTGTGCCGCTGGCCCAGCCCGCCCTGCTGGCCGACAAGCGTTGCCAGGATGCAGGGGCCGAGTGGTTCGATGCCGACGGTGACCGTGATCTGGACCTGATTGTGGCCAGTGCAGGCTACGAACTGGCTCCCAACGATGTGTGCCTGCAAACCCGCCTGTATCTGAACGATGGAACAGGCCAGCTGACCAGGTCAACAGCATTTGCCGATGTTCGACTTAGCGCGTCCTGCGTGCGGGTAGCCGACATTGACCAGGACGGGGACCCGGACGTGTTTATTGGGGCGCGGGTGGTGCCTGGCCGCTATCCCGAAACACCGGTCAGTCGGTTGCTGCTGAATGGAGGACAGGGTCATTTTCTGGATATAACCAGCCGACAGCCCCTGTTGGCACACCTCGGCATGGTGACCGATGCCGCCTTTGCCGACCTCAACCGAAGCGGCCGTCCGACGTTGGTGGTGGCCACCGATTTTGGCCCGGTGCGGGCGTTGGCTTACCAAAATGGGCAGTTGCAACCGATTGCCAGCGGACTGCCCACCCTCACCGGTTGCTGGAACCGGCTGCTGATCCACGACTTCGATAACGACGGCGACCCCGATATTCTGGCGGGTAACGCCGGACTGAACGGCCCCTTTCGGGCCACACCCGCCCACCCGCTAAGGCTCTATGGCATACCCGGCGGCCCGGCGGGGGCCATGCTGCCCGTGCTGGCCAGCTACACCGGCGAGACTCTGTATCCGTTTAACGCCCGCGATGAGATGCTGGATCAGGTGGTGAGCCTGCGCAGGAAATTTACTAATTATGCCAGTTATGCCAACGCCAAAATCACTGACCTGTTTGCTGCGCCGGTGTTAGCCCAAGGTCTTAACCTCAATGCGGGCGAACTGCGAACCGTGTTGTTTCGGAATGATCAGACGGCCGGATCGCCGGGCCGGTTTGCGGTGCAGCCGTTGCCCGTTGAAGCCCAGTTTGCGCCCGTCTTTGCCTTTGCAGCGGTGGACGTGAACGCCGACGGCCTGCCAGATGTGGTCATGGGGGGTAACCGCGAAAATAACCGCGTGCGTATCGGTAAGTCCGATGCCAATTTGGGTCAGTTGTTTTTAAACCGGGGCCGGGGTCAGTTTGCCTACGTTCCGATGGCCCGGGCGGGTCTGCTCTGGACCGGCGATGTGCGCGACCTGCTGCCGATGCAAACGGGCAAAAAAACCACGCTGCTCGTGGGCGCAACGGGGCAGCCCGTTCGGGCATTTTCGTTGTCAGGCC
>JAYVAP010000368.1:0-2013 GCA_043750915.1 Spirosoma sp.
CAGCAAACTCTTCGGTACTGAAAACGCCGATATCTGTTTTGGCTACCGCACCTTCGCACCAGGCTTCTTTTTTGGCCACCTGCCCATACACCCCACCAATGAGGTCGTAGGTAGCCGCATCGAGCCGCCCGCGCGGGTGCAGCTGATCGCCTACCGAGCATTTGGCGTTGAGTGCCAGCATTAGAAAGCACTCCAGTTCGAGCGCAGCCGAATTCTTAAGCGAATGAAAATCGCCCCACGAGGTATGAAACTTCCCGGTCATGCCCATTACATCTTTGCCCAGGTTACGGGCGTAGCGGGACGTAAGCGGGAAGTGCAGGTAACCCCAGCCACCACTCGGCAACGATTCCAGTTCGAGATGGCTGTAGGTGGAAACAGAAGGCCGGATGGTAGGTCCCACGTGTCCGCCGTTGAAAAATAAACCGGCTTTAGGGTCTAATTTACCCACGAAATCGGCAATATCGCGCTTATATTCGTTCATCACCTGCTGGTAATAAACCTGCCGGTTAGCGGTTTTACTGGCGTCGATACCTTGTTTTTTCATGCCGTCCAGCACCACCGGCGTGGCATTGGGGTAGATGTGGTGAATATCCAGAAAAAGCCCATCGACGGGTACATTTTCAAAAACGTCGGCGAGGTAGCTTTTCAGAAACTCGCGGTAGGGCGTGGCAATATCGAGGTGGTTATAGAAGCCCGCATCGAAAGTTCCTTTCTGGAAGGTGAAAGGCTGGCCTACATCGTCGCGCATGAGCCATTCGGGGTGCTGCCGGGCCGTGAAATTATCCCACTGCACCGTCACGTATACGGGTACCCGGATATTAAGTTTATGGCAGGCTTCAATCTGCTCCTTCAGCAGATTACGTTTCAGGTAGGGGTGATGGCGTTCGGGAAATTTGGTGGTGTCATGGTAAATCATCCCGTGGTGGCACCGGGCAAAGCAGGTGACCGAGTTGACCGACGCCCGTTTGAGGGTTTGCGCAAACTCGTCGGGGTCAAACTGGGTGGTAATGTCCTGAATGAGTTCGCTGGTGTGGTAGTCTAAGTGAACCTGCCGGTAACGAAGACCCGCGCCATCGGCCCAGGCTGGGTTTGGGCGGTGCGCATTGAGGGCGGCCATCGCCAGGGGGTCGGCCAGCAGCAGACCCGCAGCCGACAGGCTGGTCGCTTTTAAAAAATCACGTCTGGATGTCATGGTAAACGGTTTCAGGTTATGGGTGGGTAAGGAATAATAAATCAATAATCTACTTATTTTTTTAAACTTACCCGGTTTTTCGGGGCATCTGGCAGTGTTTTAAACCGCAAAGCCATCACATTGGCTGCCACCGCACGACCCGTTTCTAAACCATCCTCGCTGGCTTTGCGCAGGTGAATGCCGCCATACACCCGCGACATGGCACACTCGTTGGCTACCTCATCGAAGCTGGTAAAACCAGGCACCGACGACCAGACCATGTTGATGTAGGTTTTGTCGGAGAACGGAAAAGGCTGGCCAAAGTTAGCGGTTAATATGCCGGCCATTGCACCGGTTTGGGTGGCGTGCCCGGATATATGCTCAGGAAAAGGGGGCGTATTGAGCAACGGAACCCACATGGGGTCGATAACCGCGTTAATAAACGACTCGGGTCGTATTGAATTATGCATGAACTTACACTTCCAGGCGCAGATGAACGCATCGGCCAGGGCGACACCCAGTTGGGCGTAGACTAAGGCAATCCGGTCGAGCCGGGCATATTTTTTTTTGAGCGCAAGGGTGGCAATGCTCCACGAATGGCCGGGGGGCGTGAACGTGCCGAATCCATCCGACCAGAAAACGGCCTGCCGTTTCTGCTCTTCCGTGAGCATGTTCCGATACGTGTAAACCTCCATCATCTGCTTGTAAAAAGGCGAGTTCGGATCTTTGGAGTAGGGGAGGGGGGGAGGCA
The DNA here is from genome assembly GCA_043750915.1 of Spirosoma sp. Classification (GTDB taxonomy): domain Bacteria; phylum Bacteroidota; class Bacteroidia; order Cytophagales; family Spirosomataceae; genus Spirosoma. Next base: position 1,923 of record JAYVAP010000368.1, read on the forward strand.
CCACAATGGCATCGTCGGCGGCTAAAAACGGGCGGTTGTTGCCCCAGAAGGGTTGCTGGGTTAAGTTCTTGTCCCGGTTAGAGCTGGTTGG
>JAYVAP010000369.1:0-3520 GCA_043750915.1 Spirosoma sp.
AGTTCCTGGGCCGAAACGGGCTTTTTGATCGTTTGTTTCACGGTGCCATCCTTACCAATGAGCCAGCCAATAAAATCCTCGGAAGGCACCAGTTTGAAATCGTGCATCAAAAACTGGCGATCCGGCTCGCTCACTTCCGACGCCACCAGCACCATAACGTCCATATCGCGCTCAGCCAGACCGTCGCGTACTTCGTTGAGTGCTTCCTGCTGATCGATCAGCAAATGCTGGGCATCATCGCGGCCATAGAGCAGCAGCACCCGCCGGTTATCTTTCTTCTGGTTCAGCATCGCCCTGAGCGACGTTTTCTGATTCGCTGTACTTTCCATAACAAGCGTTTGTCCGATTAGTAATACAATCAGTGTTATCAACCACGGATGTCGCATATCTGTTTGTGTAAGGCGGATGAGGAAGCTGCCGTTCAGAAAATAAACGGTCAGTGCCGGCAGATTCAAAGTGAGAATTGCTGGTAAAATCGTCTATATTGAAAACTCAGTAAAAGTCTACAATATACACGTATTCATCGGTTTATAGGCTTGAGAATTGAGCTAATCATCGTCTTTTAAATCCTGATAGCGTGGATCAAAACTACGCTTGGGTAATCCGTGGCGTGTGTCAACTGGAACACTAAACCTGGAAACCCAATTTCCTATGGTTTGAGCGCCTTATCCCATGACGACGCATCACCTTACAGATCAATAATCCCCTGATTATCAGAAAACTAAAATTTTTATTGAGTTTTTAATACATCAGAATCTATGTTGGCGCATGTAACCAACTATTTCTGTGAAATATACCGAGTTTAGCGGTGGTGAGTAGGGCGGACTGGCAACATTTTGCGTCTTTGCCATCGGGAAGATGAAACGATTCGTCGTGCAGCAATTTCACAGGAAACCCATCACCCGGCCCAGCACTACGCAACCGAAACGCCGGGGACTATCCCCCTGTCTACGGCCACTCGGTGCCTGCACAACCGGGCAGGAAAGCGGTTTGCCGGTGCGCGGTCGTGGCCCGTGGGTTGCACAACGGGACGGGTTTTGGCGTAAGTTTGCCGAACAATTAGGCCGATAGGCCCTATTTCGTTCGCTCTGTTATGTCACGCAACCTTAAAATTGGCCTTTTTCTCACCGTTTCCATTCTGCTGACTACGTTTACCTTTTATTTCTGGCAGATTTTCAGGAGCCCGAATCTCCAGACGCGGGAAAACGACAAAACCTTTGCCCTGCTCATTCCGCGCGGAGCCACCTTTGAGTCGGTGGTGGATACGCTCAAGAAGCACGATGTGCTCAACGATGAGATGTCATTTCGGTTTCTGGCCAAACTCATGAAATATCCCGACCGGGTGAAGGAGGGCCGCTACGAAATAAAGCCGCGCATGGGCAACCGGGAAGCCCTGGTTAAACTCCGCAACGGCAGCCAGGATGCAATGCCCGTTACGTTCAACAGTATGCGGCAAAAGAGCGATCTGATTCTGCGGCTTGGCAGCAAGTTTGCATTTGGGCCGGAGGCACTGGGGGCACTGCTCAACGACCCTGCCGTTTGCCAAAAGTTTGGCTTCGACACCACCACCATCGTCTGCCTGTTTCTGCCCAATACCTACGAGTTTTTCTGGACCATCAAGCCCACTGCACTGCTGGAACGCATGGGCAGCGAGTACAAAAAATTCTGGACCCTCCAGCGCCAGGCCAAAGCCGCTGCCCTCGGTCTGACCCAAACCCAGGTGCAGGTGCTGGCCTCCATTGTGGCCGCCGAAACCAACAAGCGCGACGAGCAGCCCCGCGTGGCGGGCGTGTATCTGAACCGGCTGAAGCGCGGCATCAAACTCGAAGCCGACCCCACGGTTATTTTTGCCCTGCGCGATTTCAGCATCCGGCGGCTGCTTACCCGCCAGCTCGCCATCGACTCGCCCTACAATACCTACCGCAATACCGGGCTGCCGCCAGGACCCATCAACCTGCCCGCCCCCGCCACCATCGATGCCGTTTTGAATGCCGAGCAACACGATTACCTGTTTTTTGTGGTCGATGCGCGCTTCAATGGCTACCACACTTTCTCCAAAACCCTGGCCGAGCACATGGCCAACGCCCGCCTGTATCAGCAGGCCCTCACCCGAATGAAAATCATGAAATAGCCAACGATTTACACCCTCTATGATTATCCACGACGTTACTAATATCCGGGTTCGCTATGCCGACACCGATCAGATGGGCTTTGTTTATTACGGCAACTATGCCCGTTTCTACGAAATTGGGCGGGTCGAAACGCTGCGGCACCTCGGCCTGAGCTATAAAGAACTCGAAGCAAGCGGCATTCAAATGCCCGTTTACGACCTGCATTCGCGCTTTATCCGGCCCGCCCGCTACGACGACCAGCTGACCATCCGGGTCACCATCCCGCAACTACCCAAAACCCGGTTTCTGTTTGCCTACGAAATTTTTAATCAGGATGGGCTGCTGCTCAACACCGGGCAGACAACGCTGGTGTTTTTGCGGATGGATACGGGACGGCCCGGTGCGGCCCCCGATAATTTGATCGAAGCCATCAAACCTTTTTTTCGGTAGTCAGTTAGTTTCAGGATGGATCAGACTGGCCAATAGCGGCCGGGGTCTGCCGATACTTTTCCAACCGACATCATGTTCGACAAAATAATGAGTTTACAGGCGTTGCAGGGAGCACGCATCTGGCTGCGCGATCATTATGCGTTCAAATCCAAACGGACATGGTATGATTTTTTGAAGAAGATGTCCGTTAAAGTGGCCGAGAATGATACCAGCGAGCGGGCTGCTTCGGTGTCTTACAGCCTGATTCTGGCCGTTTTTCCCACTGTTATCTTTCTATTCACCCTGATTCCTTATATCCCCATTAATCACCTGGATAACCAGATTATGGGGTTTTTCAGGCGCGTGTTGCCCGGCGATACGTTCAGCTCGGTGGATACGACCATCCGCGACATCATTAGCCGACCACGGGGAGGTGTGCTTTCGTTCGGCTTTTTGCTGGCCCTTTTCTCGGCCACGAGCGGGCTGGTGGCCCTCATGAATGCGTTCAACTCGTCGCACCGGTCGGAAGACAAGCGGGGCTTTTTCAAAATTCGGGCTATTGCCATCGGGCTAACCTTTACGCTGGCCATTGCGCTGGTACTGGCTATTCTGGGTTTGATTGTGGGTGGCGTTGTGAGCGACTACCTGCTGCGTTTTGGTATTCTCAACAACGTTGTGGTGGTAAATCTGCTCACCATTGCCCGGTATCTAATCGTGTTTGCCGTGTTTGTGGCCGCAGTGTCTATCATTTATCGGTTCGGGCCGGACGTGAACATGAAGTGGACATTTGTGACACCGGGTTCTGTGACGGCCTCCGTGCTGATTGTGCTGACCAGCCTGGCCTTTTCGTACTATGTTTCCAATTTCGGCTCCTACAATAAAGTTTACGGCTCCATCGGCACGCTCATTGCCCTGATGATCTGGATTAACCTTATTGCGCTGCTGCTTATTCTGGGTTTCGAGATGAACGTCGCCCTGTA
>JAYVAP010000370.1:0-7137 GCA_043750915.1 Spirosoma sp.
GCCCTCGACACCCCCCACCCGACTGATGAGCCGTATGTGCTGAACGCCACCGAATGCCGCCTGATTCGCCGGGCCAAAGCCCTCACCCTCAGCGGGGCGGCTCTGCTGGGCATAGCGGGAGCCGTGTTATTTTATATGCCCCTGTATTACTGGCCCGATTTGTTTACCGACACGTCAATCAGGCTGTTCGGCCTGGTTTATTCTCTGCCGCTTATAACCGTGCTTTATGGCATTTTGCTGGTATATCTGGAAGTAAGTTTGCTGATTTCCGTGAACCTGCGGGGGGTCAGGTCAATTATGCAGGCCTGCCATTTTCCCCGCGCGCACGATGCCCAGTATGAGCAGCATTTGCGGGCATTGGCCAACCCGCTTCTCGAACAAACCGACCGCAGTATCCTGCGCTTCGGCATTAATACTTATCTGACCATCCCACGCTGGGGGCTCCCGCTGTTTTTTCTGCTCAATCTGGTAAAAGCAACCCTGAACACGCTGGCCCTCAGGCTGGTCGCAAACCGATTGGTGGGTAGCCATGCTTTGCGGCAGATAACCGACTTTGTTGGCCTACCCGTTTATGCCTTGTGGAATGCCTGGTCGTCGTGGCAGGTGCTTCACGAAGCCCAGGTACGCGTGATGGCACCCATGACTATCCGCGAATTTGTGGGTGAACTCCACGACGAATGGGGCAAAAACGATGAGTTCCGGTTGCTCGTTATGGAGGCTCTTAACTACGTAGACATTCTGAAACACCAGAATAATTATGCCCATTTTATACTGATTGAGACGCTTACCGACCGGTTTGAATTACGTCCGGGCACGCTGCTGACGGGTCGTTTCGACGAGCGGGTTGCGCAGGCATCCGCGCCCATGCGCCGTAGCTTGGAGCGGCTCCTGGTATTCAGTGTGCTGGTAGACGGCAAACTGTCGGGGTTCGAGAAAAGGCGGCTGAATCACCTGCGCCTAAAGGGTTTTTTGACCTATTCGCCCGGCAACATCCAGCGGATTGGCCATGACTACAATCAGGGCCGGGGGTTGTGGGTATAATAAAAATAAATTACAAATACCTAAACAACAATCATTTAACTACAAACATTCGGCTCCGTTGATGGTCCGGCGTACCGGCTCCGTGATTAGGCTTTGCCGGTGGTGGCGATACGCTTTTGCCGATGAGTAGTGGCAAACATAGGACTTGCGGATCAGTTCCGGATTTGGTTGCCCCCGTGGGCCAGAGCCGTGTGCTACAGCAGCAAAGGCCTGTTTAAGTAATGAACGGGCTTACAACTACACGTTTCCCCTAACTCATAAACATCTTCCGGCGAATGGGTTAAACCGGATTTTTTATCCGACCGGCACGGGTGTTTTAATAACCCTTACTTCGTGAATCCGCTTGTCGTCGGCCGATACTACCTGAAACCGGAAACCAGCGTAGGCGGTTTCATCGCCGGCGCGGGGCAGGCGGCTGAAAAGTTCGAGCAGCAACCCACCCAGCGATTCACTATCGCCCTGCACGGTTTCGAAGGTAGTAGAATCAACGTTGAGCACTCGGCATACATCCGTCAGGGGCAGTTTGCCCTCAAAAACCACCGTCCGCTCATCTTCGCGCCGGTAGCCCACGGGGGTTTCGTCGTCGAACTCGTCGTTGATATCCCCGAATATTTCTTCAATAATATCCTCCAGCGTCACCAAGCCGCGTGTGCCGCCATATTCATCGACGACAATGGCAATGTGAACCCGGCGTTGCTGAAAATCCTGCAGCAGATCGTCCACTTTTTTATTCTCCGGAATAAAATAAGTAGGCCGCACCAGGGTCTGCCACTGAAAGGCATCGGTCTCGTGAATGTGCGGCAAGAGGTCTTTGATGTATAAAATGCCTTCGATCTGGTCAATCGACTCCCGATAAACCGGTATGCGCGAATAGCCCGACGCGTTGATCTGCACCAGCAACGCGCTGAAGGTAAGATTGTCGGCCACGGCCGAAATATCCTGCCGGGTTTGCATCACCTGCCGCGCCACTAAGTTGCTGAAGTTGACAATGCCCTTCAAAATTTCCTTTTCTTCCGTCGTGGCATCGCTGCCGGTCAGTTCAACAGCCTGGCTGAGTTCTTCAACGGAGAGTTTATAGCCCCGGCGCTCGATGCGCTTATCCACCTGATTGCTCAGGCTGACCAGCATGGCCGAGAGTGGCCGAAACACGGCCAGCCCGACCTGCGCGAGCGGGGCCGTCCGGCGGGCAACCGTCAGGTTGTTCTGACTGGCATATACTTTGGGAACGATCTCACCGAAAAGCACAATGGCCAGCGTCACCACCAGCGTAATGCCCGCCAGCACCCAGCCCGACCCGTGCGACGCGGGCGAAAACTCCCAGGTCAGGTACATGACAATGACGACAACGGCAATGTTGAGCAGATTATTGAAAATGACCAGCGATGCCAGCAACCGCTTGGGCCGGTCGAGCAGCACCGAAATACGCCGATCTTCGGCCAGGCTGCTCTCGCGGCAGCGGGCACGGTCGTCGGGCGAGAGGGAGAAGAAGGCAGCTTCGGAAGCCGACACTAAGCCGGCCAGGGCCAGCAGCAACAGAATCAGGGCCACATACGGACCGTATAAATCAAAATAGGTGCCCCAGCCATCAATGGCCGGAAGCACCTGTCGGGGAAGCGGATCACCAGGGTCCATGTACATCAAATATTGTTCGACAATTAGGCAACGCAGCGATTAAAACGGCAGATCGTCGTCGCCACTGTTACTATCAAACGGCACCGGATCAGGCTCCCGGCGCGGGGGCTGCTGGGGGCGGGCCTGCGGAGCCGGGGCTGTTTGTGCTTGCGGGGCCGCCTGTTGCTGGGGGCGTGCCTGCGGAGTGGCAGCCGCCTGCTGGGGGCGGGGTGCTTCATACTGGCCATCGTCCTGCCGATCGCTGTTGGGGCTGCCCAGCAACTGCATGGTACTGGCCCGCACCCGCAGCGAAGTGCGCTCTTTGCCTTCTTTGTCGGTCCAGACTTCGGTGCGCAGGCGGCCCTCTATGTAAACGGGGTTACCTTTTTTCAAATATTTTTCGGCCACTTTAGCCTGCTCGTTCCAGAGTTCGACCCGGAACCACTCGGTCTGCTCTATTTTCTCGCCGTTCCGGTTGGTGTATTTCTCCGTCGTTGCCACGTTGAACTGTGCAACCACATTGCCACCATCTAAGTAGCGCACTTCAGGATCGGCCCCTAAATTGCCGATGATTGTCATTTTATTGAGACTTGCCATGGGTCAGTTTTTTTGTTGAATAGACAAAAACACGGGGATTAAGAAGTATTAAAGATACTGAGTCAAACCGACTTATCCAAACCTAACGGCCAGAAAGTTCGTAATCAGCACGGGCTTCGGAAGGTGGCCCGCTTCAGTGGGCGTGTACCAGTGTAACCCGGTGGGCAAACATCCGACTGACCCGTCGGGCAGTTCGACTACGTAAAACCACGCCTGGATTCGCTGGTGCGTCAGCAGTTGAACGGCTCCGGTGGGTGGAGCCGGTGGGTGGCCCTGCTCCAGCAAATCAGCGACGGCAGGGGGCAGGGGCAAGTCGCTCAGTGAAGCGGGTGGCTCCTGGGTTTCGAGCAGGCAAAAGTCATACAGGTTCTGCCACACATCGCGGTCTGTGCGTTGTCGCAGGGCTATTCGGCCGGCGTTGGTAAAAACGAGGTAGTTGAAAAATCGGTTTCTGACGGGGGCTTTCTTCGCCTTAACGGGCAGCAGATGCTGCCGTCCGGTCTGGAAGGCACGGCAGCATTGCTGTAGGGGGCAGAGCAGGCAATCCGGCGATGTGGGGGTACACTGAATAGCCCCAAATTCCATAATGGCCTGATTGTAGGTGGCCGGGTCGTGGGCGGGCTGAATCAGGTGGATGGCCAGCTGGGCAAACGTTTTTTTTGCCTCCGTGGTCGTAATGTCCTGATCGATGCCAAAAACGCGGGCCAGTACCCGATACACGTTCCCATCAACCACCGGCACACGCTCTCCAAACGCAAACGACGCAATGGCAGCCGCCGTATAAACGCCTATTCCCTTCATTTTCAGCAAGTCGCGAAAGTTATCCGGAAACTTTCCGGCCAACTCATGGGTTACGTAGCGGGCAGTCTCGTGCAAATTTCGGGCGCGGGCGTAGTAACCCAATCCCTGCCAGAGCCGAAGCAGTTCCCGCTCGTCGGCACGTGCCATGTCCGCTACGGTTGGATACGCATCGACAAAGCGTTCGTAGTAGGGTTTTCCCTGCGCAACGCGGGTTTGCTGCAAAATTATTTCCGACAGCCAGATGCAGTACGGGTCGCGGGTGTGCCGCCACGGCAGGTTACGCTTGTGGCGTTCATACCACTGCTCCAGCGTGGGCGCAAATGATGTTTCAATCGCGTTATCGCCTGATTGCCAATTCAAAATAAAAAGAAAAAAACAGCGTTAGTGGGAAATATGCAACAGGGGAAGTTTTATAGTTAGGAAGAAACCCATACCTTTGTGCTCCCATTTTTGACACCCGAATTTTCAACAGTACAGTACACGTTAAAGTTTAAGAAGTCGTGACGAAAGCAGATGTTATTGCAGAGATCGCCGATAAGACCGGAATCGATAAGGCCGAAGTAGCGAACACGTTGGAGACCTTTTTTTCGGTCGTTAAAGACTCGTTGGCCGAGGGAGAGAATATCTATGTGAGAGGGTTCGGTAGCTTCATCAACAAGAAAAGAGCGAAGAAAGTAGCCCGGAATATCTCCAAGAACACCGCCATGGTGATCGATGAGCACTTTATTCCCAGTTTCAAACCCGCCAAAGTTTTCGTTGAGCAGGTGAAAGCCAGCGACAAAGCCAAAATGGCCGTCGAATAAGGCCGCAGGGTCGGCAGGGCTTTTTGCCCCGGTTGGCTGCAATGTGATTCCCTTCCATTATGAACAAAGTTGTGTTGCTTGTTGTGGTGCTGGCTGCGGCCCTAACGGCGGGGTTATATACCCTGCCCAAGGTGGTTGTGCGCAATCAGGACCGGCAACTGACAACCGGCGCGGGAGGGCGCAAATCGCAGACAGGAGCCAGCCCCACCGATTCGTTGAATGCCGTGGCCGGTGCCAGCCAGCCCGACCGGTCGGCCATCCATGAAAAACCGGTTTCGGCAGCCCGGCAGAAGCAGCTGGAAACGTTGCGAAGTGCCTTCCTGACGGCCAGTCCGGCCCGAAAGGAAGTAACGGGAGAGAAATTAATTGCCGAATTCCGAAGCCTGACCCGCTACGACAGTGCTGCCCATTATGCTGAATTGCTGGCCCTGGCGCAACCCGTTGAGCGCAACCTGCTTCGGGCAGGCGATGCTTATTTTGAAGCGTATACCTTTGCGGTAGACGAACAGAAAACGGCCCGGTTAGGTCAGAAAACGCGCGATTTTTATCAGCAGGTTTTGGCCAAAGATCCAAACCTGCTGGGTGCCAAAGCCAACATGGCCATGACCTACGTGAACACACCAACCCCCATGCAGGGTATTATGCTGTTGCGTGAGGTATTGCAGCAGGAGCCAACCAACGAACTGGCTTTGTTCAACTTAGGATTGCTTTCCATGCGGTCCAATCAGTACGGGCGGGCCATTGAACGGTTTCGGCAAATATTGGTTAGTAACCCGGGTAGCCGGAAGGCCCTGTTTTACTTAGGCATCAGTTTGGCCGAAGCCAATCAGAAAGACGAAGCAAAACGGGTGCTGGCCCAGGTGAAAAAGCAGGAGAAAGACCCGCAGATTTTGGCCGCTGTCCGCGAATATGAGGACCGGCTGTCACAGTAACCAGTAACCGGTAGTTAGTGAACAGTTTCTGCCTGTGATATACCCCACGGGCTACCTGCTGACTGATGGCTGTTAACTGCTATTTTGGGCTAACCGAGTGGTTAGCCGACACCTATTTAAACCTTAAAAACTGTTTAGACTATGCCTTGCGGTAAAAAACGGAAGCGGCACAAGATTGCCACCCACAAGCGGAAGAAACGGCTCAGAAAAAACCGGCATAAGAAGAAATAGGGCGTAGTTCGTAGTTGACCGACGTGTATACACACGTATCAGCCCGCGAACTACAAACCTATTTTTGGAAGCCTCGTGCCGGTCTGCAAAGCCCGAACGTGGCTTCTTTTTTTTTATACAGCCATTCTTAACCGTACTTTCATCTTGTGAGTAATGAATTAGTTATCAGTTCGACTCAGAAAGGTGATCGGATTGCGCTCTTGCAAAACAAGAGACTCCTGGAATATCACGAAGAAGAGTTAGACAGCAACTTTACCGTTGGCGATCTTTATTTAGGAACTGTTAAAAAATTGTCGTCGGGTCTCAACGCGGCTTTTGTGGACGTTGGACACGAGAAAGATGGTTTTTTGCACTACCAGGACCTGGGTGCGAATATTAATTCGCTCAACAAGTTCGTCAAAGATGTAATTGCCAAGCGCGTCACCACTGGTCGGCTCAACAGCACGGACCTGGAACCGGCTATCGATAAGATTGGAAAAATCGATAAGGTGCTGACCAAGAATGCGCCCATTCTGGTGCAGGTGGTCAAAGAACCCATCTCTACCAAAGGTCCACGCCTTTCCTGCGACATCTCCATTGCAGGCCGTTATTTGGTGCTGGTGCCGTTTTCGGACGGGGTGAACCTCTCCAAAAAAATTACCGAACGCGCCGAACGGTCGCGGCTCTTGCGGCTGATGTCGTCGCTGAAGCCCCCTAATTTCGGGATCATCGTGCGGACCGTTGCCCAGGATAAAGACATCGAAGAACTGGACCGCGATCTGCAATATTCGCTCGAGAAGTGGGAACAGGCCGTTAAAACGCTGGCCGATGCCCGACCGCGCGAGCGGGTTTTTGGGGAGATGAACCGCGCATCGTCTATTTTGCGGGATATGCTCAACGAATCCTTCGACAGCATCACGGTCGATACAAAAGAGTCATTCGACGAGATCAGGACATTTATTCACACCATTGCGCCCGAAAAAGAGAAAATCGTTAAACTCCACACGGGCAAAACAAAAGTGTTTGAAGCCCTCGGTCTCGAGAAACAACTCAAATCGTTATTTGGCCGGTCGGTAAGTTTGCCCGGCGGTGGGTACCTGATTATCGAGCATACCGAAGCCCTGCACGTGATCGACGTGAAC
>JAYVAP010000371.1:0-2230 GCA_043750915.1 Spirosoma sp.
CGGATTCGAACTGGAAAATGGCGTTGGTTTCGCCCCGCTGGAAGAGTTCGTAGGTCTTGGCATCATCCAGCGGGATATCGTCGATGGCAATGGCAATCCCGTGGTTTTGTTTGATCAGCCGCAGGCATTCCTTGATGATGGTGAGGTTACGCAGCCCCAGGAAATCCATTTTGATAACGCCCGCATCTTCAATCACTTTCCCTTCATACTGGGTAATAATCAGGTTGGTATCTTTCGATGTCGAGACGGGCACAATATCCGACAAATCGCTGGGCGCAATGATAATACCGGCCGCGTGCAGGCCCGTGTTGCGCACCGTGCCTTCGAGTTTTCGGGCTTGCCGGAGCACATCGGCCACTTTTTCGTGGTCCATAATACGCATGGCCTGAGCCGCCGTCCGGTCGCCCGCAGCCAGGGCACGCATCCGCTTCACGTTCTCCAGCTCATCCGGCTGCACCACGTTCGACAGCCCGCCCGGCCCGTCGAGGGGGTCCTCGAAGATGCGTTTCAGCGTCATGTTGTAGGTCGGCTTGTCGGGCACCAGTTTTACAATGGCGTTGGCATCGGCTAAGGGCAAATCCATGACGCGGGCCACATCCTTGATCGACGACTTGGACGCCATCGTACCATAAGTCACAATCTGGGCCACCTGCTGCTTGCCGTACTTTTGCACCACATAGTCGATTACTTTCTGGCGGCCTTCGTCGTCGAAGTCCGTGTCGATGTCGGGCATCGACTTCCGGTCGGGGTTCAGAAACCGCTCGAAAAGCAGGTCATATTTGATGGGATCGATGTTGGTGATGCCCGTGCAGTAGGCCACCACCGATCCGGCTGCCGACCCGCGCCCCGGCCCGATCATCACGCCCAGATCGCGCCCGGCCTGAATAAAGTCGGACACGATAAGAAAATACCCGGCAAAACCCATCGTGCGGATGGTAAACAGCTCAAAGTCAATACGTTCCTGAACGGTTGGCGAAATATCGACGTAGCGCTTTTTGGCCCCCACATAGGTCAGGTGACGCAGGTATTCCCACTGGTTCAGCACATCATCCTTATGCTGCTGAAACTCCGCCGGAATAGGGAAATTAGGCAGCATAATATCGCGCTTCAGCTTCAGCGTCTCTACTTTACCCACAATTTCGTTGGTATTGTCGATGGCTTCGGGCAGGTCGTGAAAAAGCGTGGTCATCTCCTGCGTGTTCTTAAAATAGAACTGATCGCTGAAGAAAGCAAAACGGGTGTTTTTGGGCATTACCTCATCGTCGCTGAAATCTTTCATCGACGGCGTGCTTTGCTTTTCGTTGGTGTTCACGCACAGCAGAATGTCGTGGGCTACCCAGTCGTCCTGATCCACGTAGTGCGAATCGTTGGAGGCAATGATCTTGACGTTATACTTGCGGGCAAACCTGATGAGTACTTCGTTGACCTTGATCTGATCGGGAATCTCGTGGCGTTGCAGCTCCACGCAGTAATCCTCACCAAAGCGATCGAGCCACCACTTAAACTCAATTTCACCGGCGGCCTCGCCTTTTTTCAGAATCGTTTTGGGTACGCTGGCACCGATGCAGCAGGTGGAGGCAATCAGCCCTTCTTTATACTGGTCGATGAGGGCTTTGGTTATGCGCGGGTACTTGCCATACAGCCCTTCCATGTAGCCCAGCGAGCACAGTTTCGAAAGGTTTTTATAGCCCGTTGCATTCTTGGCCAGCAGCAGCTGATGGTAGCGAACGTCCTTGACTTCTTTGGTAAACTGCTTTTTGTGGTGATCCTCGACCACGTAAAACTCACAACCTACAATGGGTTTGATGCCCTGCTTGCTGGCCTCGGCCACCAACTCAAACACCCCGAACATGTTGCCATGATCGGTGATGGCCACGGCGGGCATATTGTCGGCTTTGGCTTTTTTGAGAAGCTTTTTAATATCGGCCTGCCCGTCGAGCAGCGAGTATTGGGTGTGGCAGTGGAGGTGTGAGAATTGCATGGAAAAAGGCAAAGAAAATCGTTGACTTATTTTTAAACGGGTCAATTGGGGATGTCATAAAAATTGGCAAATCCCCTGTTAGTTAATCCTTCCCGAATGGGTTGATCACGAGTCCAGAGTGGACAATTGAGTTCGATTGCCAGCGCAACTCGTCGCGCCTTCTCCAATGGCATGCACACCCAGGAGTGCATGGGTGTGGCGATGGAATAGCAGCTTCAACATGCCGGTTTGATCGCCCATGAGCTGCCC
>JAYVAP010000372.1:0-27634 GCA_043750915.1 Spirosoma sp.
CGAAGTTTACGGGCGCACTAATCCCCGAATCGCAGACCCCTATCTTATCTATATTTCTCTTTTTCAGTATCTATTTTATCGGTGCTATCGGCGAAGAAATTGGCTGGAGTGGTTACGCTATTGACCCGTTGCAAAATAGGTTTGGCGCGTTGAAAGCGAGTATCGTTTTGGGGGTCATTTGGGCAATCTGGCACATTATACCCTGGAGCCAAACGCATCAAACCCCGGTCTGGATAATCTGGCAATCGGTCGGCACCGTTTTTTTACGGGTTATCATGGTCTGGCTATTCAACAATACGGGCAAAAGCGTGTTCGCAATGGTTCTTTTTCACACCATGATTAACATCAGCCCGTATCTTATTCCCGGTAATGGCGGGCATTATGACCCATTTTTCTCTTGTGTTTTATTAGCGGTAACAGTCCTAACCGTCGTTTTTTTGTGGGGGTCAAAAACATTGGCCCGTTAAGAATATGCTTTTACTGTCAAAAAAAGTCCCACAATAAATAGAGTTCCAAGAGAAACATAAGTAAACTTATTCCGCTCAAGTTGTTTGCCAGATGGAAAGAAGATTCTATACAATCCAAGAGCAATAGACAACCAGCCAATAAGCGTAATTGATATTGTCCAGTCAATAGCCCAGGTGTTATGAGAACGAATTAATGCAAGTCCACCTGTTAATAAAAGCAAACCGTTCAAGTAAACAACAGTTGCTTCTACTTTTGTCCAGATATGAAAGTTTAAAAACTCAGATAATGAAAGAACTACAAGAATTGGCCCTATTAGTCCCGCTATATTTTTTGACGTTTCCATTTAATTTCTAAAACGATTTGATATTCGGAGATAGGCTTCCATCTGCCCCATTTTAGCAAACCCTTTGTTATGCGTTCGTGTATGCTACGGGCTTCTCAATGGTTGAGATTTGTAACGCCAGAAATCGTTCCACATCGTAAATAGCTGAGTGTGCTGACGGAGATATTTTGGGTAGTATAAGATCAAATGCATGGTCGGTTTGTGGTAAAATATGCATGACCGTTGGCACTTTTTCCTCTACCAAATGGGTGTGCAAAGTACGGGTGGTGTTTACGGGGGCCATCACGTCATGGTCACCTTGTATCAGGATGGTGGCAGGACAGTTTGCATGTACGTGCGTGACGGGTGAGAAAAGCGCGTATTGTTCAGGACACTCATTGGGATGACCACCAAAAAGAGGAGCAAACGCACCTGCATCTGCAAAGCCGTTATCAAAATGAAAGCGGTAATAGGCTTTTCCCATTAGTCTAATCAGCCATTCGGACACTTGTGCAGGCACCACTTTTTTTGCCAGGTCGGGATTTAAGCGGGTAGTAATCTGCTGATTAGTATGGTAGTACATGGCCTTTAAATCGGTTGGGCCATAGAGGGAAACAACCCCGCATACGCTGATATCTTTCCCCACCAGTTCTTCTGGTGTAAACTGCGCGTTGTTGGCTGTATAACCAGCCATCATGGCAAGGTGCCCTCCGGCAGAACCGCCACCCACAACAATTGCATTGGGACTTACGCCATACCTGTGTCCATTTTCTTTCATCCATACAATGGCCCGCTTTATATCACCTACCATGCCCATCATGTCCGTTTCAGGAGAAAGGCGGTAAGCCACGTCCATAATCACGTGGCCCTGGGCAGCAAGATGACTAAAAAACCGACGAGTACCAACATCTTTATCGAGCAATGACCACGCACTGCCATGCAAATATATAAAAGCCAAACCAGAAGGAGCAACCGTCGTATTTGGTTGCCATAGATCACACAAAAGTTGTCTGTCGGTGCCGGGAATGGTGGCAAATGAAATGTCTTGTGCCAAGCGTGGAATTGGAAGAGAGGGTAATATCAAAATTGCTCGTCTTGGGAGAACGTGGTTTTTTTGTTCGGCACTGATGTGGTTTTCCCAATTCAAACCGAAAGCCTGTTCAAAACCGCTTGAAATGTCAGGGAGACGAGTAATTCTGTAGATATGTGAAATGAAAAACAAAATAACATACATACCAATTAAAATAATGAAAACAGAACCCGTTGTCAGTCCCACAATAGCGCTCAATATTCCAATTAGGAAAAGCAACGGTGATAAGGCAGAAGCAAACAGTTTTACAATCCATAATATCGGTGCCGGCCAATGTAGCCGAAGGAAAATCGGAATACTCAGTAGTGCAGCCAAACTGCCTAAAACAGTTGCAAGAATTTGAATAATTAGTTTTGTGATTTCCATTTGGGTTTCTTTAATATGATTTTAAAAAATCCGTTCTGCTTAAATTCCGCTGGTCTGTTAATAAATCCACAGCCAGTTTTGTAATTGGTTGATCTGCACCTTTGCTTGTTCCAGCCGTTCCCGTAAATGAATTGCAAGGTCTAAATTCTCTATGTGAACGGACCGTTCGCGATGCAACCGGATGAGCCGTTCGAGCGGCCCCCGTTGGTCGGGATGCAGGTAGCGAACCGGCAACGTCCGTGATTGTTTTTAACGTGCCCTGCTTTTCAAGGGCAACCATCAAGCCTGCATTAAGCTGGTAATACTTTCGGGCCAATTTGCGGTAGACTTTTTTTGCTGACTTACGGCGACACATCGCTCCCCCCACCCAGGCTGCCGTAATAATCAATAAAGTCAATACAGCATTATAAAAGGGGCCTCTGCTGGTCGGTAAGGAACGATTATGTACCGTATTTTCTACGGACAAAAGTGGCTGCTCTGCCCCGGCCCGGCCATGATGCCGGTCAGTTGTTCGCCTGATTTTGGTCGGTTAGGATTACCTGACAAAAATCAGCGCGGGGCCTGACGTTGGTCAGGGGGGGGTAACGGACAGAGCGGTAGGTTTGCGGAGTCATAATGCCATAAACGGCATCTGTGACCTCAACGCTATGCTAAAACGCAACATCAACCTGCTGATTATGTCGGTCCTCACCGTTCCGGTCATCGCGTTGCTGACCGGGCGATGGCTTGTTGCCCGTCAGGTACGTCGGGATGTCGCCGACTTGTTTGCGCTCGCAGAAGCCGACCCGGCACCTACCTACGATCCGGCCCAACTAACCGACTTGCCCGCACCCGTGCAACGCTATTTCCGGCACGTACTGAAACCCGGCCAACCGTACCTGCGCACCGTCCGGCTTCGGCACGACGGACAGTTTAAAACCGACCTACACTACCCCCGGTGCAACAGCCTGTACACCACCAAAATCACCCCAACGATATAGAGCGATGTGAAAATCACCTTGTTGTAGCGAGCCAGCCAGTCCGGTAGAAATATATCGAAGTTATCCCGGCCCGAATCGGAGTAGTTTCGGGCAACAAGCGTCAGTGGGCAACGGCCGCCAAACACGAGCAATACCAGTCCTTCGACAATGACTAACCCGATAGCGATCCAGGTACAGGTCGTTATCTGGTTTGTCAATCCGCAATAGAGGACGTAGAAAATAACGGTGACGAAGAACGCCCAAATCACGGTGTGAATCAGTTTGACCGAAAACAATTTGAGCGCTGTATTCATCGGCTGTTTTTTTGGGAGACGATCAACCCTCAAATCTACGGCAGGTCAGTACCCAAACCCTATGGTGAAAGTCATACGGCGGGCTGATTTTGGTCATGTCGGAGCAAGTTTGCCGGTTTGCCAGTGGTAGTTTTATGTCAAAGTCAACCAGACATACATCAGTACAAAAAAATAGAATCATGACAACGGTTTTCATAATCAGTTTATTGAGTTCAACAACCATTGGAATTCTATTCTTGATTCCCGGTTTTACTTTGTCTATTAAAGACAAACGAGGACGTATTATTTCCGGGAGTATTGCCTCACTTGAAGCAGTTGATATAGCAGGGAAAAAGCAATGGATTCTTATTCGCGGGATGGATATATCAAAGCCTGTAATTTTGTTTCTTCATGGTGGCCCAGGTACGTCAAATATGTGTCTTTTGAGAAAATACAATACTGAACTAGAAAAAAACTTTGTGGTTGTAACCTGGGATCAACGGGGGGCCGGTAAATCGTATAAAGCCATTGATCCTCATGCTGCTATGACAATCAATCAGTTTGTTTCGGATACCGGCGAATTAACCCGAATACTCTGCCGTCGATTTGGTCAAAAGAAAATATTCCTGATTGGTCATTCGTGGGGAAGCGTAATGGGTATGTTCAGCATTCAAAAATACCCGGATTTATATCATGCTTACGTAGGAATCGGTCAGATTGCAACTATGCAAGAAAATGAACAAATTTCTTATGATTGGACCCTGGAGCAAGCGACAAAAGCAAAAGACAAACGAGCGGTCAGGACGCTTACCAAAATAGGAAGACCTCCTTACACGGGTAACTGGCAGAGAAAAACGATTACCCAAAGGGGATTACTGGGAAAATATGGTGGTGAATTGTATGGTAATCTAAAAGGAGCTTTTCCGCTTATTTTCAACAGTTTGATACTGGCCACGGAATATACACTTATTGATAAAATAAATTTTTTCAGGGGAATATTCGCTTCCAATCGTTTATTATGGCCAGAACTGTTGACCGTTGATCTGAAAAAGCAAGTACCATCCGTCAAAGTACCCATCTATTTTATGCTGGGCAGACATGACTACGAGGTACCGTCGGTACTGGCCGAACAATATTTTAAATTAATTGAAGCCCCTAAAAAAGAATTGATCTGGTTTGAGAATTCGGCCCACCTGGCCAATATAGAGGAAAACGAAAAGTTTAACTCGCTCCTGACAAAGATCATCCAGACGACTGACACAGATCATATCGGGGTAACAAAGCCGGTGGTAGGTTTGCATTGAATCTGGGCCGTAGAAAACGGGGCATAGGTCAAATACACAATTGACAGAATTCATTTATTGTTACAGTTTAAAAGCACAAGATCATGCTCAAAGCCCTCTTTATCTTCATCACGCTCGTCCATGGGCTAATCCATTTCATGGGTTTCTCAAAGGCTTTTGGCTATGGCAATATCACGCAATTGACCAAAGAAATCTCTAAACCAATGGGCATTTTGTGGTTTATAACGGCATTACTTTTCATCATCTGTACTGCCTTGTTTTTATTCAGAAAAGATAACTGGGTTTATTTTGCCCTCATTGCAGTGGTTTTATCCCAAATCCTGATCATAATGGTTTGGAAAGATGCAAAGTTTGGAACCATCTTAAATGTTATTATTTCTTTTGTTGCCATCGTATCGTGGTCAATACATCATTTTGAGATGATATTTGAAGCAGATGTAAAGAATCATATTTTACAATCCAAGTTTTCTGATGAAGATTTGTTGACAGAAGCAGACATTTCTAAATTACCGATGCCCGTTCAAAAGTACATTCATTACTCGGGTGCGGTTAATAAGCCTAAAGTTAAAAACATGAAAATCGTATTTGACGGACAAATGCGGGAGAAAGGAAAAGATTTTTTTAAATTCAATGCGGTTCAGTATAATTTTTTTGACAAACCAACAAGATTATTTTTTATGAAGGCACAGATGTTTGGTACTATTGTGCCTGGCTATCATTGCTACCAGAATGAAACGGCAACAATGCAGGTTAAGTTACTGGGTATGTTTAATGTGGTAAATGTAAAAGGACCAGAGATGAACAAAGCAGAAACGGTAACTGTGTTTAACGACATGTGCTTAATGGCCCCGGCATCACTCATAGATAAAAGAATTGAATGGGCCGCCATTGACAGCTTATCTGCCAAAGCTATTTTCACGAATGGGGTGAATAAAATTTCTGCTATCCTTTATTTTAACGAGCAGGGTCAACTGATAAATTTTGTTTCTGATGACCGTTACGTAATCGGCGATATGAAGCAATATCGTTTTTCTACACCTGTAAAGGAGTATGGGCAAATAAACGGAAGAAATATCTGGAAATATGGAGAAACTATCTGGCACTATCCTGATGGAGAATTTGTGTATGGAAAATTTTATTTAAAGAGTATTAAGTATAATGTTCCTGAGTTGGAAAAGTTTTGATGAAAGTCATACAGACCACTGACGCAAGTCATGTTGGGCTAATAAAGCCGGTGGTAGGTTTGCAGTGAATCTGGGCCACAGAAAATAGGTGATGGATTTGATACTCAACGGGTAACAGTTATGAAAAAATACGCGATTCTCATGGGTGTACTCTCCCTAACGGCCACCACATTGCTGGCCCAGACCGACCCTTCGCCGGGTACATTCTGGCATCCTAACCCGCGCCGGTACGCCGTGAAACAGGCTCTGGAAGTGGAGAGTTTAGTGCCGATGTTTTTGTTCGGTGGCTACCATTTTGCGGTGGGCTATCGCTACAAAAAATTCCGGATGCGGGCCAGCGTCATCAACGGCGGGACGTACAACGCCGAAACGGTTGGCCTGAATAATTCGTCACCGGCTTTCAAACGATTTTACAATACCTCACCCGGTATTTTCTTCGGCTACAACGTCTGGAAAAACCTTGAACTCTACACCTACCTCGAAAGCCACACCTTCGGCATTGAACAGCAAAGCACCGGCATTACGAAAGACATTAAGAGTATTGATACCGGGTTGGGCCTGAGCTATCAGTTTTTCGTGGGCCAGGTTTTCTACGTGCAGCCGGGCGTACACCTATACTTACGGCGCAACAACAGCGCGGATTTCGGCGACGTCCAATACAACATTCCCAACGCTGACATCTCGCCCGTAATCCGAATCGGAGCCAGACTTTGGCGGCAGTATTAACCCAGTATTCAACGTAAGCACAAGCTCAAACCAACAACGATTATGCATAAAACGAACACACTTCTTGCGCCGGTCTGCCGGGTGAGCGCAGTACTGATTGCCTTTGCCCTGATTTTGGTTAGCGGGCTAGTTCGTAGCCAGACAGTTACCAAGGCTGTAAGCAAAAAAACTCAACTAAACAGAACAAACATGAAAGGATTTAAAACCAACATCCAGCAGGATGCGCTTATCAACAAGGACTTTCGGAGGGTGCTGTACACAGCTAAACACCTTCAGCTTGTGCTCATGACACTGAAACCAGGCGAAGATATCGGACTCGAAACCCATCCTACGATTGACCAGTTTTTTCGCTTCGAGAGCGGCCATGGCAAATGCATAATCGACGGGCATGAATACGACATCAACGCCGGGGATGCCATCGTAGTACCGGCGGGTGCGCGTCATAACGTGATCAATCTTGACAAAGAGATTGAGCTGAAAATGTACACGATCTATGCTGCCCCCAACCATAAAGACGGTCTGGTGCGGGCTACCAAAAAGGAAGCGGATGCCCACGGTATTAAGTTCGACGGCAAAACGACCGAATAATATGAACGGAGCACACTGGCATCTGCTGGTCAATCACTTTCCAATAGTCGGTAGCCTGATCGCTGCCATCGTGTTAGGTTTTGGTCTGTTTCGGCGCAACGAGTCAATTGTCCAGCTCGGTTTTGGGCTGTTCGTGCTGATGACCATTGCCACGTTTGTTACCAACCAAACGGGCGAGCAGGCAGAGCGTTATCTGAAATCCATTAATGCGCTGGACGAGAAGCTGTTGCACAACCATGAAGAAGCCGCTGACCTCGCCAACATTGGAATGTACCTGACGGGCGGTTTATCGTTGCTGGCTCTGGTTTGGCAGCGGGCAAAAGAAATGCGTTTTCTGCCTATATCAATCTTCGGTATCGCGCTCATTACGCTCGGTTTGATGGCTAATGTTGGTCGTTTGGGTGGGCTGATTATGCATAAAGAGTTACGTTCAGAACCCATAAACAAAACCAACCCATGAAAAAACTATTCACCATAACCGGTATTGCCGCGCTCGCAATCGGGGCCGTCTGGACGTTGATAACCGTCTGGGCCGAACGCACCGGGCCAAAACGAAGCTGGCAATTGGGCAACCCAACCGCCAAAAAACGGGCGTTGATCGTCTATGACCCTGACCCGTTTTATAACCTCGACGAACAGATATGCCGGTCGTTTGGGCAGGCCCTCGCCGATAACGGAATGCGGGTATCGGTTGCCACTGTCGCAGCCGCCGAAATATCTGCCCACCAGCCAACTGATTTGTATGTGTTTTGCGCCAATACCTACAATTGGCGACCCGATTGGGCCGTGAGCGATTTTATCCGGCAAGAACAGCATCTGGCTGGCAAATCGGCGGTGGCGATAACGTTGGGGGGAGGTGATACAGGGGCTTCACAAAAAGCTTTGGAAACGCTGATCTCGGACAAAAAAGCCGACCTGCTCGATTCGCGTTCGCTGTGGCTGCTGAAACCGAATGACGAAGCTCGCGGGACGGAATCCAACGTTGCCGTTTCAGTGTCCATGGCGTATGCGTGGGGTGAGGAGATTGCTAAACGTCACGGTATCAATTCGGCAGTTTCGGCTCATTTACAGCTAACCCTGCAACCATGAAACCGACCTTGCTTCATACCCGGCGCGATGTGTTGCGTCTGGCCGGTGCATCGGCCATTACCCTGGCGGTAGCACCGGCACTGGCCGGGTGTAGCACCACCGCCGACTATGACAAAGCAGCCAACAAAGCCCGGATACCCGACACCCGAACCGGGCAGAGCCTGACCGAACTGGTTCGGCTGTCAACGCTCGCGCCTTCGGGCCATAATACGCAGCCCTGGAAATTTGCCGTGACCCCCAACGAGATTCGGATTTACCCCGACCTGACCCGGCGCGTTCCCGTTGTTGACCCCGACAACCGGGAACTGTGGATCAGTCTCGGCGGTGCGCTGGAAAATCTCATTATTGCCGCCGAATGCACTGGTTATCAGACAGAAACAACTTACGCACTCAACGGCATGGCAGACGACTACATTTCGGTTTCGCTCAAACAAACCGGCCCAAAACCCGTCGGTCAATCGTTGCTTTTCAACGCGATTCCGGTGCGCCAATGCACCCGCAACGAGTATGACCGAAAACCCATCGCGCCCGCCGACCTTAAAAAGTTAGAAACAATGGCAACCGGAACGGGCGTAACGCCGATGCTTTTTACGGGTGCCGCCATGGAGCCGATACTCGAATACGTGAATGCGGGCAATGACCGGCAGATGACCGACGACCGTTTCAAGCGCGAACTCCGGGATTGGATACGATTCAGCAACGGCGAAGCCATCTCAACAATGGACGGATTAGCCAGCCATGCATCGGGCAACCCATCTATCCCGCGCTGGTTAGCGAGCCTGTTTATTGGCAGTATGCTGAACCCGAAAGCGCAGTCCAAAAAAGACGATGGGTTTATCCGTAGTTCGTCGGGGTTGATGCTGCTGGTTTCGGTCAAAAACGACAAAACCGCCTGGATTGAAACCGGTCGTGCTTACGAACGATTTGCGCTGCTGGCTACGGCGATGGGCGTTAAAAATGCGTTTGTCAACCAACCGTGCGAGGTGCCGGTATTACGGGCGCAGGTGCAATCTTATCTGAACCTGAACGGCGCGTTTCCGCAGCTTTTGTTTCGGTTCGGACACGGCCCGGCCATGCCGCACTCATTGCGTCGTCCGGTGGAACAGGTGTTGATGTCGGGGTAGATAAACCAGTACCGGCTGCAAACAGGCCATTATCAATTCACAAAAACTCAATTTGCGTTATGAAAACACGTCACTATTTCGCACTCGTAGACCTGCTGATGTGGGAATAAATGGCTGATGATAAGCGAATTAAAGGCAATACCGGCTTTGTTAAAGTCGGTATTGCCAACGCATCCGGTACCGGAACGGTACTCAACCAAATCGCACCGGCAGGGGTGACTGGTTTTAGCGATCAGTTTTACCTGCTTGGTGGCGAGGGCTACTACCGAACTGGTAATCTGATGCTGGCATTATACGGTCATATCGGTGCTCAAAACGTCCGTTCGTCGGGTACTACTTACGGCGAAGGGTTCAACTACATCGGCCACGGCAAGGCCGGCTGGGTTGTCGGTCAGGGCGCGCGGTACTGGATTTATCCCACCGTTGGTTTTGGTACGGCAGCCCTGGCCATGACCACCTACACCAAAACAGGGAATAATGCCGAGAATAGGCAGAACAGATGCTTCTACCGCCCTTCGTTCGATGTTGGCCTAAACGACGACTGGTTACTGTCGAAATCCAGCACGACGGACCGGCGTTTTGGCGGATTCCTGTTGGGTCTTCGAGCCGGTTATCATCTCTCGCAGGAGAGCAGTAGCTGGCGCAACGATGCCAATGACCGGCTGCCCAACTTACCCGCTTACACCAACAAAGGCTACTACGTTACGCTGGCAATTGGCGGTGGGCGATTTGTGAAAAAGTAGCATTCTGCAATCAGGACGGGCTTTGTTGGCGATACATCGTCTCGTTTAACGTGCTGATTAAAAGACAGTTGGTTTTGCCGATAAACGATTGAAACATGAAAGATGATAATTTTCTGGGGGCGTTAGCCATCAGCCTGAACCAAAGTGCTTCCGTCAAAAACGTTTTTGGCGAACCCGTTCGGGCGGGCGATAAAGTGATTATCCCCGTCGCGCAGGTGATGCTCGGTATGGGCGGTGGACACGGACACAGTAATCAGAAAAACAAACAATTGTGCCTGCTCGATCCATCCCGAACAGTATCGTCGTACAGGCCAGAAACGCCCGCCGAAGGAGCCGGGGGCGGGGGTGGAATGCGCGTATTGGCGAAGGGTGTATTTGAAATCACGCCGAAGAGAACCCGGTTTATACCTGTTTACGGCATGAAGGAAATCGTGATCAGTTCGGCTGCCGGTTTTCTGTTGGGCCGCTTAGCCATAGCGGGATTAGTGGGAAAACGACGATGAGGGCAGCCGACAAATGCCTGCTGATTAATCAGTTATTGCCTGGTAATGAGCAGGTTTTTTCCTACTACTCAACGATGAAGAAAACAGCATTCATACTCTTTATTTTGTTGGTCGGCAGCCGACCGATTCGGGCGCAGGAAATCCTTTCCCTCGGCTCGCTCGATGCTGTTTTTGCGTATGCCAACAGCCACAGCAGCCCGTTGAAAAACGCAACGCAGCAAACGATTCTGGCGAAATACCAGACATTGGCCGCGCAATGGGGCAAGTGGAACATTCAGGGCAAAGCCAATTTTACGCTAACCGATAATACCAAACTAATCACCAACTTTTTGCCAGCCGAAATTTTTGGCGGGCCAGCCGGTACGTTCCAACCCGTGACGTTTGGCCAGAAATACGTGAGCAATCTGCTTATTTCTCCGCAAGTCGATATTCTCAATCCGTACTCGGCGGCTCAGGTACGGTTGGCCCGCACCAACGAACAACTGACGGCCACCACCAATCTGCTGAACAAGCAAAATCTGTACGAAAGCGTAGCCGGTGCCTACTACAACATCCTGTCGTATGGGTGGCAGATGGACGTGACCAAAAACAGCTTAGCCAATGCCGATACACT
The DNA here is from genome assembly GCA_043750915.1 of Spirosoma sp. GTDB lineage: Bacteria > Bacteroidota > Bacteroidia > Cytophagales > Spirosomataceae > Spirosoma. The sequence goes on from JAYVAP010000372.1 coordinate 11,373, forward strand.
GTTTCGGATTTTAGAGAGTAAGCAAAAAGAAGGCATTGTGCGTCCGCAGGATGTAAACACCGCCTTAGCCAACCGGCTCACGCTCGTAAATAAACTCCAACAGTTAGCCGGTCAGCGCGAACAACAGGTCAGTAGTTTGAAAATATTGTGCGACATCGACCCGGCGGTATCGCTGGTAATTAGTAGCCCTGAACGAACGGAGGCCTTTGACGGAACCCTCAAAGCCACCGGCAATTTGCTGCAACGGCAGAGCGAACGGCAACTCAACTACCAGGAAGCTTCGCTCAATGCGAATCGGAAATGGTATTACCCAACCGTTTCATTATTGGGTAGTTGGGGCTGGCAACAAAATACCAACAACCATTTTTTCGATAATAGTAACTGGTTTTCAAACAGTTATGTTGCCCTGCGATTCACCTTGCCGCTACTACCCGACGTGGCTAAAATAGCTGCGGTACAGCTCGACCGGATCAACATCAACATCGCCCAAACCAACTGGCAACACACCATGTTGCAGGATGCCACCAACAACCGGCAACTGCAACTTGATTACCAGACAGCCTATACCAGTTACCAACTTAATGCCGAGATTGAGAAGCTGCAACAGGATTCATACACCAAGAATCTGACCATTTATAAAGAAGGGATTTTGTCGATTTCAGACCTGCTCATCTCGTTCAACACCTGGCTCAACAGCAGCCTGAATACCGTATCACAGTTGGCCAGCAGCGAATACGCCAAATCAAGAATCACTATCAGCAACATCGTCAAATGAAAACGCGCTATCAAATTGCCTTTGCGTCGTGTGTTTGGCTGCTGGTTGCCTGTGGTAAACAATCAACCGAAACCACCCCGCAACGAAAAGACCTGACCGACATGGTATTTGCATCGGGCAGTTTAGAAGCCGACGATCAGTATAACCTCACCGCCCAAACGGCGGGCTATCTCATAAAACTCAATTTTGTAGAAGGCGATACCGTGCGGGCGGGGCAACTATTGGCCGTTATCGACAACAACCAGAACGTTATCAATGCCGAGGGCGCGGCCCGGTTGCAACGGATTGCCCGGCAAAACGCCGAGGCATCGGCCCCGGCGTTGTTACAAATCAAAGCCAATATCGACGCAGCAAAAGCCAAACTCAGCCTTGACCAAACTCAGGCCGAACGCTACAAACGACTCTTGGCCAGCAACAGCGTCTCGACACTCGAATACGAAAATGTTCAGCTTGCCGTCACCAACTCGCGGGCCAATTTGCGGGCCTTGCAGGAACAGTATAATAATCAGCAGGTTCTGGCCCGCCAGCAGGAAGTTTCGCAACGGAACGCCAGCGATGTGAGCCAGGTGGTTAGGGCGCAAAACCAGATTAAGGCCATTCAGACGGGCCGAGTGTATCAGAAACAAAAACAACTTGGTGATTATGTTCGGCCGGGCGACGTGCTGGCCGTGATTGGCAACCCGGCCCGCATCTACGCCCGGCTCAGTGTGGACGAAACCAGCATGGCTAAACTGAAAACGGGCGAGGTGGTGATCGTGCAACTCAACACCAATAAAACAAAAACATACCGGGCTGTTCTTCGGGAGATTCTACCCGCGTTTGACACCGGTTCGCAATCGTTCATCGTCAAGGCTTACTTTACCGATGACCTCGATTTCAGAATTACCGGCACGCAGGTAGAGGCCAACATCATTACGGGCGAACGGCAAAACGCGCTGGTTATCCCGCGTAATTATCTGAATTATGGTGATAAAGTAACGCTAAAATCGGGCAATAAACAGGTGATGGTAAAAACGGGAATTGTATCCACCAATTGGGTAGAAATTCTGGGTGGCATTACCGAACAGGACGTATTACTATCGAACTAAATGGCCAACTACCAGCATCATATCGACTCGGACATTTCGGTCACCTACATCACCTCCAGCAAACGGCTGACCTTAGTGGCCTCGTTGGGTGTGACCATCGGCATTGCCATTTTCATTTTTCTGAACTCGATGACGGCGGGTTTTTCGCGAACCAGCAACGCCATCATTTTCAAAAGCACCCCGCACATTCGTGTGTATAAAGACGATCAGATGAGCAAACCGCTGCTGACGTATGCCGATACCAACCGGATTGCCCTCATCGCCAATCCGAAAGTGGTGCCCGAAAGCAACCGGATTGTTGACCCCAATCACGTGGTCGAACTCCTTAAAAGTCAACCGGATGTCGTGTTGGTGATGCCGCAGGTGGCCGTCAGCGTATTTTACAACAGCGGCAAATCGCAGTTGGCGGGGGCGGCATCGGGCGTTCATATCGACGAAGCCGACGGGATGTTCGACATTGGGTCAACCTTAGTAGAGGGTAGCCTCAGCGATCTGAAAACGACGCCCAACGGCATCCTGCTCGGGGTGGGCATAGCCGCCAAAATGAGCGTCAAAACCAACGATAACATCAGCCTGACCTCCTCCAGAACGATCACCCGCGTGATGAAAGTAGTGGGTCTGTTTAAAACCAACAACTCGACGGTTGACAACGCGAAATCGTACATCAACATCAGTTCTGCCCAGCAATTGCTGGGCGAAAGCCCCAGCTATGTGAGCGATATTTATGTGAACGTGCTTGATTCCGACAAAGCACCGGCTTATTCGGCCAAACTGTCGTCGCTGACGGGTTACAAAGCCGAGGACTGGAAAGCGGCCTTTGCCAACTTAGTATCGGGTTCGCGGATGCGTGACCTGATGATAATAGCTATTTCGATTTCTATTTTGCTGGTGGCTGGCTTTGGCATTTACAACATCCTGAACATGACCATTAGTCAGAAAATTAACGACATCGCCATTCTGAAAGCAATGGGTTTTCAGGGCCACGATGTAGTACGAATTTTTGTGTTACAGGGTGCCATCATCGGGATGATTGGCATTATGGTGGGCCTGTTGCTGGCCGCGCTGATGATTTATCTGATGTCGAGGGTATATCTCGGTAGCGATATTGGCTATTTCCCCATTGGATTCGAGCTGGCTACGGTGATTACTGGTAGTTTGTTTGGCCTGGCCATCACGCTGCTGGCCAGTTATCTGCCCGCCCGAAAAGCTGCCAACGTTGATCCGGTTTCTATTTTCAGAAAGTAAAAAAGTATGGCTACGGAAATCATGTTGCAGGCCGATAAAATCGGGAAATACTTTTACGACCCAGAGAAATTCAAGGTTTTAACCGACATTTCGTTTACCGTCAATCGGGGCGAGTTTGTTACGCTGGTGGGCAAATCGGGCTGCGGTAAATCAACGCTGCTCTACATCCTCTCGACGATGGACACCGACTATGATGGCAACTTGCAGATACATGGCGAAACGGTTACGGGGCAAACTCAAAACAAATTAGCCGCGCTTCGCAACGAAAAAATCGGCTTTGTTTTTCAGTTCCATTACCTGCTCCCCGAATTTTCGTGTCTGAAAAATGTGATGATTCCGGCCTTGCGGCTTGGTGCGTGCTCAAGAGAAGAAATCGAAACTACGGCGTATGAAAAACTGACCTTGCTTGGTCTGAAGGATCAGGCCCTAAAGCCATCATCGAAATTATCGGGCGGTCAGCAGCAACGGGTAGCCATTGCCCGCGCCTTGGTTAATGCACCCCTGATTATCATGGCCGATGAGCCAACGGGGAATCTGGATTCTAAAAACACCGACACTGTTTTTGACACCTTCAACCAACTGACTCACGAGTTTAACCAGACTATTATTGCTGTTACTCACGACACTGACTTTGCCCGAAAATCGGACCGAACCATCGAAATGCTGGACGGTGCCATCGTAACCACCAGCAAGAAATTTGAGTAGCGGCCTGGTTATAAAATTTAAGTCAATTAATTTCTCATTTCATTTGAAAAAACGATTATGAAAACAAAAACCATCATTTCAGCCCTGTTGGGAGTCTGTTTCAGTCTCTCCATTACTGCCTCTGCTCAGGTAAACACGACTGCTCAGTCGGCCACTCAGATAACCACAGAAGACATAAACCAGCAACGTAACCAGGATATCCTGACACAGGAAAAACAACAGCAAAAAGACACAAAAGCTGCCGCTAAGGAAACCCGGCGGATAAACGACGAAGCAGCCGATGCCGCTAAGGAGTCGAGGAAGGCGTTCAACACGGAGAAAAAGGCGCAACGAATGCGAAAAAAAGCCGATAAACAGGCCGATAAAGCCGATGCCGCCATCCGAAAATCAAAGTTGAATTGATTCGGTCACTTCCGTCTCTCAAGACTGACGGCAAAACAGGAATAATAGTAGGCAACAAACGCCCTGGGCTGTTTATAACACTCGTTTTTGGCTGGTCGTGGGGATGCTGGCTATTGGCTTCGGTTTTCGGCGGGCAGTCGTCGTTGGTCGTTACGGTGTTGATGTGGCTCGGTGGCTTCGGCCCCAGTCTGGCGGCCGTTGCGATGGTATGGCATCAGGATGGTCTGGCCGGGCTACGGGGTTGGCTTTCGTGTTGTTTGCAGTGGCGCGTCGGGTGGGTCTGGGTGGCAGTTGCTTTGCTTTTGCCGCTGGTTGTAGTGGGACTGGGGGCAGCAATTCATGTCGCTCTGGGTGGAATCATTCCGCCTTCGCCGGCCAACGGTCACGTGATGTTGGCAATGGTAAATTTCGTATTGATCCTGTTGCTGGGCGGGCCGCTCGGCGAAGAGTTCGGCTGGCGGGGTTATGCGTTGCCCATCCTGCAAAAACGATACGGCTGGCGCATAGCCAGTCTGGTTTTGGGCATTGTGTGGGGAGCCTGGCACCTGCCGCTGTTCTACATCGCCAACACAACGCAACAGCACATGCCGGTGGCCCTGTTTGTAGTCAGCACGGTGGCGATGTCGGTACTGTTTGCGTGGTTAGCCAACCGTACGGCTGGCAGTCTGATCCCGGCTATTTTGTTTCATACCGCTATCAATTATTGGTCGTGGGTCGTCCCGGTCATACCGAACGGTGGCAGCCTGCGCCCCTTTGCGTTAGTTACGGGTTTTATGGTGGTGATCGCAGGAGTGCTTTTGTTTCGGTCAACTCTTCATCCATCCACAATAGTCGAACCCATACTATCAACTTGAATTTTAACGCGCACTGCTATGACCACATTAAAACCTTCAGGTGCATTCTTCTTTCTAGCTGGTTCCATCGTGTTGATGGGCATCATCACTGCCGAAGCGTTTTATCCGGCGGGTTATTCGACCGCAAAAAGCCAGATCAGCGATCTCGGCTCGACAGTTCCACCAGCCAGTTTAATCTATCAACCGTCGGCCACTATTTTCAATGGTACGATGCTGGCGGCTGGTTTTATGGTCCTGGTGGGTACGTGGTATCTACACCGGTTTTTCAAGAAATGGCTCGTCAGCGTTCCGCTTAGTTTGTTTGGATTGGGGTTGGTGGGTGTCGGTTTATTCCCCGGTAATCATGTTCCGTATCACGGTATGTCGGCCATGCTCGCCTTTTTGTCGGGTGGCGTATCGGCTATTGCAGTGGCCAGAATTAATTCGGCTCCGTTCCGTTATTTCGGAATCGCGTTCGGTTCCATCGCCTTAGCCGCCTGGTTTACGGCTGTTTTGTCGCCAAACGTATTGTTTCCGTTCATTGGCGATGGCGGCACCGAACGCTGGGTGGCCTATCCGATTATGCTGTGGTTAATCGGCTTTGGCGGTTATCTGATGAATAAAGTAGAAACGACGCCATGAAAACGCCCTTCACGGCTGACCAATTTATAGGGGTCTTCAGCGAATATAATCTGGGGGTTTTTCCAATGCAGATCATTTTTTATCTGCTTGGCATTGCTGTCGTTTATCTGGCGGTGAAACCCAATGCCCTGTCAGATAAGATTATCAGTGGTATGTTGGCTTTTTTCTGGTTATGGATGGGCATTGTTTATCACCTCCTGTACTTTACCGAAATCAATAAAGCTGCTTACCTGTTCGGGGTGGCATTTATCGTGCAGGGTATTTTATTTCTGATTTTTGGCGTTTATCAGGCTAAACTTTCATTCAAATTCCAGCCCGATCACTACGGAATTGTAGGAATTGGCTTAGTTATATTTGCTCTGATTATTTACCCGATTGTGGGATATTTTCTGGGTCATATTTATCCTGGTTCGCCCACGTTTGGCCTTCCCTGCCCGACCACAATTTTTACCTTTGGCTTAATGCTGCTCGTTGTCAAACAATTTCCTCTCGGCTTGCTCATTATTCCCTTGATCTGGTCAGTTATTGGTTTTTTTGCTGCTTTTCAGTTCGGCATTGTCGAGGATACGGGCTTGCTGATCTCCGGTCTGATAACCGTTTCTCTGTTGCTGATTCCAAACCAATTAGTGTTTAGGAAAGACAATTCAGCACAAATCACGAGATGAATTTTCCACGAAAAGCCATGACGACCAAAGCACCTCGAAATATATTACTCACTCTTCTGGCCTTCCTCGGCATCGGCGCGTTGTTTGGTGGTGGCGTATTTATCGTTTCACCCAGTGGTAAGCTGTTCGGGATGCCGTTGTCGATGTTAGACAAGTCGCCGTTCACCAATTTTCTGATTCCCGGCATAATCCTGTTTGTCGTGCTGGGGCTGGTTCCCTGCGGGTTGGTTTTTGCGTTGCTGAAAAAACCAGTCAGCGCTATAGCCGAACGGGTCAACTTCTTCCCCGACATGCACTGGGCCTGGACGGGCAGTATCTACGTGGCCTTCGCGCTTATTATCTGGATACAGACTCAGATGATTTTTCTTCAAGCCGTAAACTGGCTACACACAGTCTACATGTTTCTGGCCCTTGCCATACTCTTTGTCGCGCTGTTACCGACTGTCAGAAGCGGGTACAAAAGATAAATGAGTCGCTTTGGTCGTGCTTCGTAATTTATAGTATGCTTACTAACTCCCCTATAAACACGCACATGAACAAAAACGAGATCAGTCAGCTATCATCGGACGAAAACGCACACCTTGAAAAATTGCACAAGATCGTCCGGGATACGCTCGAAGCAGAGGAACTCATCATTCATAACCTTATAAATCCGCCGATAGAAACCTTGACGCAGGGGCAAAAATTGTCGGACCAGGTCGCGCAGTTTGGCGGAAGCTGGCGATTTATTGGTCTCTTCGGCATTATCCTGACCATCTGGATCATTTTCAACGCGCTGGCCATCGGCGTGTATAAATTCGACCCATACCCGTTCATTCTGATGAACCTGATTCTGTCGTGTATTGCCGCTTTGCAAGCTCCAATTATTATGATGAGCCAGAACCGACAGGAAGAAAAAGACCGGCAACGGAGCGAAAATGATTACCTGATTAACCTGAAAGCCGAAATGCAAATCCGTAGCATGAACCAGAAAATAGACGTGCTGCTGGAAGAGCAAATCAAGACGCTCTTCGAGACCCAGGAAAAACAGTTTGTCCTGCTTCAGGAAATAAAAAGGCAACTTGACGGTCTTACCGCCAAAAAAGATGCTATTGAACCTCACTAATATCCTTATTCCCAGCATTTATTATGCGCGTATTAGTTGCCGCTTTCCTGTTACTGAGTGGACATGCCGCCAAAGCCCAAATAGCTGACGATTGGTCACGGCTGCGTCAGCACGCCCACGACGTTGGTGTGGATAGTTTATGTGCCCAGCCCGATTCAGCCTGTGTGACCCGTTACCTTATGGAAATCGTTTATGGTCGAACGCCCCGCCGGATGAGTTACCAGGGCGTACCAGTTTTCATGGACTCGCTACGTATTAGTCGGCTTACCCGCCAGTTTCTTGGGGGAACCGATTGGCAACCATTGCTGGATTCGCTCGAATCGCACGACCGGCGTTACCAACAATTAACGGCCTATTGTATGCGTTGCTTAGTGGATGATTACATGGGCGATTCGCTGACCATTGAACAGGTGCAGGAAACGCTCAATACGTACCGATGGCTGAACCGCTTCCCGGCCCAGACCCGCGTTGTCGTCAATATTCCCTCGGCCACGCTTCGGGTTAGCGACTCCCAGGGCAATACGGTATTTAGCAGCCGGGTTGTTGTCGGTAAACCCAGCACACCAACCCCATTGTTTACGGCCTATATTCCCAGCGTAGTGATTTATCCGTATTGGAACGTACCCCGTTCAATCACGGTCAGGGAATTAATACCCAGGATTCGTAAGAACCCGGTAGCCATGCTGAATGTCATGAATTTGCAGATTATCAATGCAAAAGGGCAGGAAGTTGACCCAAAAGCAGTCAATTGGACCACACCGGCCAACGCCTTTCCCTATCGACTGCGGCAATCGACCGGCTGCGACAATGCGCTGGGCGTGTTGAAGTTTAACATCAGCAGTCCCTACGACATCTACCTGCACGACACCAATGCCCGGCAGGCGTTTGCGAAAGAAAACCGACAGCTCAGTCATGGGTGCATCCGGGTCGAGAAGCCGGATTCGCTGGCTAACCTCTTGCTGGGGTACGTCCGCTTTGGGGCCGATTACCTGACAAGCTGCGCCAAAAACGCCAGTCCCCAAACAGTACTTTTGCCAAAGAAAGTACCCGTCATTATCCTCCATAATGTGCTGGATATAGACGAAGTTGGTGCTATCCGAGTGTATCGGGACAGGTATCGGCTTTGACGGCTGATTAGACTATTGCTGTTCTCCCGACTTTCGCGACGCTTGCCACGCTTTCACAACCAGCGTACCAATTACTAAGGTGACAACGCCAATGAAGATGTACTCGATGTACTGACCCAGACCTGGAAACGCCTGGCCGAGCCAGTACCCCGCCATAACCAGAACGGTGATATAGGCAACGCAGCCAGTAGCCGTCAACCATAAAAATCGGGTCCAGGACATACCGCTGCTGGCTGCCAAAATCGGATTGAAGGTGCGGATGATGGGCAGAAAACGTCCCGCCAGCAGTGCCCACCGGGGGTGTTTTCGGTAAAAATTCTCAGACTGCTCTAAGTAGCGTCGCTTAAAGAGAAACGTATCGGGCTGATGCCGCAGCCGGTTACCGATCTTGCCGCCAATCCAGAACCCGGTCATGTCGCCGGCAATGGCGGCCATAACGAGCAATCCGATCAATAGTCCGACCGGAAGCGGGAGCGTATTGATTCCGCAAAGCAGCCCCGCCGTGAACAGCAGGGTTTCTCCGCCGGGGACAATCAAACCCAACAAAAAACCCGTTTCCACAAATACTAAGGCAACAATCAGGGTCGTTCCTCCCCATTCTACCCAAGCAGTATTTATCAGAAAGAGGGAACTCAGGTAATCTTCCATAACGTGATAAGCTAATGATAAGGTTATTGGGCAACCGGTGCAGCAGCTACGGATTTGTCATGGGCAGGCTCCTGTTCCGGGTCTCGCTGCCGCATGACTAATTTCTGAATTTCTACGGCCCAAAACACCACGCTCGACACCGCTACCGTAATGCCCAATTCTTGCCACGTCAGTGGCTGCGTGTTGAAGAGGTCATTAAAAAACGGCACGTAAACAACCATTAATTGCAGCGCAACGGTTAGGGCAATGGCTCCCAGCATGGGTTTGTTGGCGAACAGGTTCATGCTGAACACCGACTCCCGGCGCGAGCGGATGGCGATAGCATTGCCCAACTGAGCGAAACACAATACGGTAAAGGTCATCGTTTGCCAGTGTGGTAGCTTATTGTGAATGGCCCACGCCTGAATACCGATGGTCACAGCCCCGATCAGCAACCCGACCCACAAAACGAACCAGCCTAAACCGTTGGCCAAAATGGTTTGTTTCGGGTCAATCGGCGGGCGTTTCATGGCGTCGGCTTCGGCGGGTTCGTAGGCCAAAGCCAGGCCGGGCAAACCGTCGGTTACTAAGTTAATCCACAGAATATGAATGGCCAGCAGGGGAATGGGCAAGCCGAAAAATGGAGCCAGAAAAATGGCAAAAATCTCTCCCGCATTGCCCGATAAAATATAGCGGATAAACTTGAGGATGTTATCGAAAATGCGTCGCCCGTGCTTCACCGCTTTCACGATGGTGGCGAAATTGTCGTCCAGCAAAATCATATGCGCGGCTTCTTTGGCCACCTCCGTGCCGGTAATGCCCATGGCCACGCCGATGTCGGCGTTTTTGAGCGCGGGCGCGTCGTTGACCCCGTCGCCGGTCATGGCCACGAACTGATGCCGGGCCTGCAACGCGCTGATAATTCTCAGTTTTTGGGCCGGATCAACGCGGGCATATACGCGCACTTTTTCTACGATGGCATCAAAGGCGGAGTCATCCAACTGGCCCAGTTCGGGGCCAGTCATAACCAAATCGGCATCTGAGGTGACGATGCCGAGGGATTCGGCAATGGCTTTGGCGGTCAGTTTATGGTCGCCGGTAATCATAACGGTGATAATCCCTGCTTCGCGGCATTCGGCTACGGCCTGCCGGGCTTCGTGGCGGGGCGGGTCCATCAGGCCCACAAACCCGATGAAGCTCAGACCGGTTTCGATGGTGGCGGGGTCGATGGTTTTGGGTAGTTCGGGCAAGAGTTTTCCGGCGTAACCCATCGTGCGGAAGCCCCGTTCGGCCAGCGCATCCACGCGCTTCCGCAGGTCGGGAACGCCGGATTGCTGGTCATCAACGAGTTGTTTGAACAACGTACCAACGGCCCCTTTGGTGATGACCAGCACGCCCTGGTCGGTCTGGTGGAGCGTGGTCATACACTTTCGGTCAGAGTCAAACGGTAATTCGGCAATGCGCGGAAATTGGGTTTCAAGGGTGGCTCGGGTATAATCCCGCTCGGCGGCATACTGCACCAAACCCACCTCGGTCGAGTCGCCGAGCCAGGCATCCTTATCGGTTTTGGTCACGTCGTTGTTAAGGCCCATCGCGGTCAACAAGGCGTCGCCGTTGGTCAGTACGGGCAGCGAGAAATCGGGCGAGGCTTCTGTTTCTTCCACCGTCATCTTGTTGATCGTCAACGTACCTGTCTTGTCGGTGCAGATGTAGGTGACAGAACCAAGCGTTTCAACGGCAGACAGTTTCCTGACGAGAGCCTGCCCTTTCACCAACCGTTTCGCGCCGAGGGCCAGCGCAACCGTCACCACGGCGGGCAGGGCTTCGGGAATAGCAGCCACGGCCAGCGAGATCGACACCAGCAACAATCCTAACCAGGCTTCGCCCCGCAGCCAGCCCACACCAAAGAAAATCAGGCAAATCACGAAGGCCGCTGCCGCTAATTGCTTGCCGAACGTACCTAATCGTTTTTGCAGGGGCGTATCGGCTTCGTCGGTTTGCACGAGTTTGGCAATTTCCCCCAGTTCCGTGGTCATGCCCGTGGCTACCACGTAGGCCGTAGCCCGTCCGTTGGTCACGAACGTTCCTTTGTAGCCGATGTTAAGCCGGTCGCCGAGCGGGTAATCGCCGGGGGCCAGCGCGTCGGGGTTTTTCTCCACGTTTTCCGACTCGCCCGTCAACGACGATTCATCCACTTTCAGGGCATAGGCTTCGATAAACCGGATGTCGGCGGGGATGATGTTCCCGGCTTCGAGCAGCGTTACATCACCCGGCACCAACTCACTGGCTTCCAAATCGATAGCCTGCCCGTTTCGCATGACCCGGGCCTGATTGGCGGCCATTTTCTTGAGGGCCTCCATCGACTTCACGGCCTGGTATTCCTGCACAAACCCAATGATGGCGTTCAGCACGATAATTGCCAAAATGACCCAGGTCGATTTCAGTTCACCCACCACGCCCGACACAATAGCAGCCGCGATCAGGACTAAGATCATCACATCCGTAAACTGATGCCACAGCATCTGCCAGACGGTTCTCTGTTTTGCGTCGGCAATCTGGTTCGGGCCAAACTCGGCCAGCCGTTGTTGGGCAGTGGCGGTGTCAAGTCCGGTGGGGGTAGTATTCAGCGACTTGGCAACGTCGGCAATTGGGGTGATGTGGTAGTCCATTGGAAAAGCTGTCAGGCCGTATTGTTCGTTGTTTGATACAGAAGCACATAGCCAACTAAGCCGGATGCAAACGAAGAAATCAGGACGGCGACTTTGGCCACTTCCTGCAAGTCGGGTTGCCCTTTGAAAGCCAGCAGCGTCACGAAAATTGACATCGTGAACCCAATACCGGCCAGGGTTGCTACGCCAATCAGCTGCCGCCAATTCACGCCATCGGGTAAGGCCGCCAGCCCGAACCGAACCGACAGCCAGGCCATCAGCACAATGCCAAGCGGTTTGCCAACGAACAGGCCGACCATGATCCCCAGCGATAGCGGGGTGGCAAGCTGATTGAACAGGCCGACATCAATGCCTATGCTGGTGTTGCAGAACGCGAAAAGGGGGATGATAAAAAACGAAACCGGGCCGTGCAGGATGTCTTCCAACCGTTGCGCGGGCGAAGTGATGCGGATATTCAGGGCCTGTAGTTCCTCGCTGATGTCGCGCGGCTGAATATCGGCTTTGTCAATGGCCTCGTTGATAACCGCCAGCCGGTCATGGACGGATTTCAGCAGTTGTTGGGGGCTGTATCGAATCCGGGAGGGGATCGTTACGGCCAGCAACACCCCGGCCACCGTTGCATGAATACCCGATTTGAGCGTCACATACCACAGCCCTGTTCCCAGCAACAGATAAGGTGTTAAACTTCTGATATTGAGCCAGTTGAGTAAAAGCAACACGACCCAGATGCCCCCTGCCCAGATCAGGTAATCGACCGATAAATCCTGCGTGTAAAACAAGGCGATCACGGTAACGGCTCCCAGATCGTCGGCAATGGCTAAGGCGGTCAGAAAAATTTTCAGGGATAGCGGAGCGCGGTCGCCCAGCAAATACAGAATGGCTAAGGCAAAAGCAATGTCGGTTGCCATCGGAATGCCCCAGCCGATGGCCGTGGGTGTGCCGGTATTGAATGCTAGAAATAACAGGGCCGGCACAAGCATCCCGCCCAACGCCCCCGCTAACGGCAACACGGCCTGCCGGACGGTGGACAGTTCGCCATCCAGAATTTCCCGTTTGATTTCCAGACCGACTACCAGAAAAAACAACGCCATCAGGCCATCGTTAATCCAGTGGGTCAGGGTTTTTTCCAGCCTGAAACTGCCCAGTGAGATACTGAGGGTATTCTCCCAGATGGCGGGAAAATACCGGGCAACACCGATAGTAGTATTAGCCAGCAATAAGGCTAATACACTGACACTCAATAAAACAATACCACTGGCAGACTGCATCCGAAAAAACTCGGTAAAGGGTCTGATCAATGGTTTAGTTACTTGGTTTACGATTGACCGCATAACGTCCTGGTTTACGGTTAGCCTGATACCTTTTTAAATACCAGCAGCGGGATGGTGGTCAGAAACGAGCAGTCAATCGAATTGCCTGACCGGAACAATCGCTCAAAAAACCCTTCGTTTTGGGTGGTAAACATCACCAGCAACGATGGTTTTTGGGCGTGGATCACGGCCTCGATATCTTCAGTTAGCGTGTTCACCACATGGCGGGGTTTTAGCTGCACGGCCACAGGATAATCGGTTTGCTTTTGAATGGCCATGCCGATAATGTCCGGGTCCATAACTGGCTCTAAGGGTGTACTCAAATGCAACAGTTCTACGGTGGCCCCGATGGGCCGGGCAAAATCGACCACCCGTTTCAGTTCGTCCATACGGCTTAAATCGCTGGCGTACAATACCGTACTTAGTTTAGTAGCCCGATATGTACCGGGCACGGCAATTACCGGCACCGACGACTGATTGATTAAATTGGAGGTGGTAGTGCCAAACAGCTTGTCGTAGATACCGGCTCCGCGTGTGCTGATGCAGAGGTAATCGAAGTCATGGTCTGCCACGTAATCCCTGATGGTACTGTCGGGGAACGGCGAGTTTTTAATGACGCAACTGTAATTAGCCGGTTCGATCTCACGGCTTTTATACACCGCTTCGACAAACTGGTCGAGGGCCTCCCGTTTCGTATCCAGTTCGTCTTTTTCGTGAGCCACATACGTGGTTTCATTCCAGATGGTGGGTCGTAGGATGTGACTTACGTGCAAAAAGGTGAGGGTAATATCAGATTGCGAAGCCAACTGGATGGCGAACCGCATGGCCGCTTTCGAGTTGGCCGAAAAATCGGTGGTGACGAGGATTTTTTTCATAAGTGCCGTGATTGTGATTAGTTGATGTCGAGAACGACACGCCCGTTGATTTGCCCGGCCTTCATGTCCGTTAGCACCTGATTGATATTTTCCAATGGTTCACGGCGGTAATGAACCTTAACCCGACCTTCAGCCGCAAACGACAGGCTCTCGGCCAAATCAAGCCGGGTGCCGACAATGGACCCCCGAACGGTTTTGCGGGTCAGCACGACTTCAAAAATATTCAGCCCGAACTCGCCCGGCGGCAACCCAACCAACGACAGCGTTCCGCCCCGACGCAACATACCAACACCCTGAGCAAACGCTGGTTGCGATGGTGCGGTGACCAATACGCCGTGCGCTCCACCAATGGCTTTCTGAATCGCGGCAATCGGGTCTTCGGTAGCCACGTTGACTACCAAATCAGCCCCGACCGATGTCGCCAACGTAAGTTTATCCGGGCTGATGTCCACGGCGGCTACGTGCATGCCCATCGCTTTGGCGTACTGTACGGCCAGATGCCCCAGCCCGCCGATGCCCGAAATCACGACCCATTCGCCGGACTTTACTTCGGTTTCTTTTAAGCCTTTATAGACCGTCACCCCGGCGCAAACGATAGGCGCAGCTTCGTGAAACGATAGACCGTCGGGCAGTGACCCCACGTAATTGGGGTCGGCCAGGACGTATTCGGCAAAACTGCCCGGTACAGAATAGCCCGTGTTCTGCTGGGATTCGCACAGCGTTTCCCAACCCGACAGGCAATAGGTACAGTGGCCGCAGGCCGTGAACAGCCAGGGAACGCCCACCCGGTCGCCCTCTTTGACGTGCTCCACCCCGGCCCCGACCGCCACCACCGTACCAACGCCTTCATGCCCCGGAATCAGAGGGAGCGTCGCTTTGACGGGCCAATCGCCGTTGATGGCGTGGAGGTCGGTATGGCACACGCCACAGGCTGCTACTTTCACCAGAATACGACCCGGAATCACGGTTGGCACCGGCACTTGTTCGATTTGTACCGGTTGCCCATATACGCGGGCAACGGCAGCTTTCATTGTTGTTCCCATAACGAAGAGAAATAAGGGAGAAGCGTGAGAGTTAGGGCCGAAGCACCTACACAACGGCCAGCACCGGCATCACGGCTTGCCGGGCCACCTGCTGCGTAACCGATTCCATGAGCCAGAGGGACAAGCGGCTGTGGTGTTTGGGCAATAGCATAATCAGGTCGGCAGGGTGGGTGGTGAGGTAGTCGTCGAGCGTGATACTGAGATCGTTTCCCGGCTGAAAGCTGAACGTATGCGGTAGCCCGGCAAACAACCCCTGAATGCGTTGGGCCGCTTCCTGCCGTTGCAGATTGGGGTCGTCATCCATACAGATAATGTCAAGCGTGGCTCCTAATGCCTTTACAAACTCGTTGGCCTTTCCCAACACACTGGCATTAATCGGCTCTGACAGATCGAGAGCCAGCACGACCGTCTTCACGGGCTTATACTGGCTACCAGGTGGCAAAATCAGCATCGAGACGGACGTTTGGGGGATCATATCCGTCGGCAGACTCCCCAGAAACCGGGCCGTGTAGGGTCTATCATCGGCGAGGGCCATAACCAGCAGGTCGGCCTCTTGCTCGGTCACAACCGCTTCGATACAGGCTCGCGGGTCTCCGTACTTAGCCACCACCGATATAGCAACGCTGCCTTTGCTGGCCCGCATCAACCGCTCCCGGATATGCTCCAGCCGGATCGGGACAGGCACAAATTCTGCCGGTGCATCCGAATCCGGCTCGTACCCGTGGACGATCACGAGCCGGGCGTGGAATTGGCTGGCCAGGGCCAGCGCATAATCAGCCGCCTGAGTAGCACTCTCCGTAAAATTAGTGGCCAGCACGATAGTCTTCATGGTTGTCGGAATTAATTGGCTAATGATGACGGTTGGCTGCTGCCGTCGTTTATCCGCAGAATCAACACCGGCAAAGGGGCGTGATTCAGTACGTCTTCGGCCACGCTGCCCTGCAACAGATGGCGCAGTCCGGTGTGGCCATGCGTGTACAGCACGAGCAGGTCAGCTTGACGCTCAGTGGCGTAATTCAGGATGCCGGACTCCACCGTGCGGGTATGGCGGACGTGAAGTTCGTAGTCAGTGATGCCCTTTTCCTGCGCCAGTTCCTGCATCCATTCGTGAACACCCCGATCCGGGAGGGGGTCGTTAGGGGTACTCACAT
>JAYVAP010000373.1:0-2629 GCA_043750915.1 Spirosoma sp.
AATACACCGTGATCATAAGAAAAAAAAAAAACGACCGGCGACGGCGGGCCAGCACATCGAAGGCCACACACGCCCCCGCTAAGCCCAGCGCAAACCACAGCCGCAGCGACTCAAAATTGAACAAACCGCCCAGCAGTGCCACCAGCAGCAGGTTACCGGCCATGATCAGATAGGTATCGGTGAAGTGCGGTTTCAGCTGTCGTTTTTCCAGCAACAGGGCCGCCCCAATCAGCACCAACGCCAGGGCAATGGCCGAAAACGTTGTGGCCTGATCGAAAAAGTTGGTTTTAAAATAAAACTCGAGCGGCCGCACCGTAACGCCTACCCACGAAATCAGGGCCGTCAGGGCCATGCCCAGCACCCCCCGGTGGTCGAAGCGGTAGGCGAGCGGCAAAAACAGGGCCGCTGGCAATAACGTTACCAAACCATAGCGGGTGCCGAAAACATGATAGGCATATTGGGCGTATCCTTCCAGCGTCAGAAACAGCAGACATGCCAGCAGCAGGGCATAATCGCCGAAGGTGGAGCGAGACGTGGTGGGGCCGGGGGTCCAGGCAGGGCGGTAGTGCCAGGCAAAGAAAAAGCAGACACCGCAGCCCAGTGCAATGGCCGCCAGCAAGGCTCCGTGCCCAATCTGGTCGAAGTGGTCGTAGATCAGCAAACCCAGACCCGAACTCAGCCCCAGAATGCCGGCATAGAGCAGCACCCGCAGTTCCTGATGCAGCGAAAAGGGCTTCTGCTGCTCAAATTGGGCTAAAACAGCCCCTTGTTCGGGCGTTAGCATACGCCGTTCGGTTAAGGTGGCCAAGACTTCAGTGGGGGACATAAAAAGACTTTTTTTTGTTGAAATAACGGGTCTCTCGACCGTTTGAACGTATCGGTGACCCCTTATTTATATTTGCCAACAACAGTAGCCTTCGGCTTAACGGGCCGCAGACCCGTTACTACAGCATGACTGGACATCCTAAAATTATTCTTACGCCCCGGTATTATCTCGACAATTTCCGGTATGTGCTGGACTTTGTCAAACGCCTGTATGGGGGCCTGCTCAACGAGGCCGAACAAGACTTTATCCGGCGGTTCGACGCGCTTGAGCCGGATGCCCAGTGCCTGTATGTACGTTTCAGTAACCGCAAAGGACTTTTTTTTCGGGTTAATAAACTACACTATTCCGAAATTAATGACTTACCGGCTGCCATCGGGGAACTGCTGACCGCCGGATTCATCGAACGGCTATCGACCCGCCACCAAACGCTTGGCACTGATGCGCTGAGCGTATTTACCAAACCCGAACTGCTCGACCGGCTGCCGCTGGAGGCCGACGAAGTTAAAATGCTGACCAAAGAAAAAAAAGACAGTGTGGTTCGGCACGCCCTCCATGAGCTACCTTTTGCCGGTATTGTTACCTGCCTGACCACCCGCGAAACGGTCGTGAAAATGAATTTCGAGGTCGAAGGCATGATGGTAAAGTACCTGTTTTTTGGCAACCGGGGTAGCAGCATGACCGATTTTGTGATCCGCGACCTCGGCATGGCCAACTTTGAACGCTATGACGACAGCCAGATGACGGCCCGCTTTCAAACGCGCAAAGAGGTGGACGACAAGCTGTTGATTTCGCTGACGAACGAGGAATTCTACGACCTCAAAGAAGCCCAGGTTCCCGCCGACACTATTTATAACTGGTTTCTGAACTGGAACGAAACCTGCCCTGATCTGACCGACATTGCCCTTCCGGGCTACCAGAAGCTGGTTTGCCGGGTTGGCGCATTTCTGGAACGCCAAAAGCGACCCGAACAGGCCCTGTCGGTCTATGAACTCTCCGACCGGGTGCCGGCGCGGGAACGGCGGGTGAGGCTGCTGTTTAAAAACGGCTCCGTCGACGAAGCCCTCGCCCTCTGCGACGACATGGCCCTGGCTCCGCTCAACGCCGAAGAACGCTACTTTGCCCAGGATTTTGCCGAAAAAATCCGCCACGCGGGTGCGAAGAAAAAACCCCGCAAAGCTACCACGCGTTTTCTCTCCGATGCCGAAACCATGCCGGTGCCTGCCGCCTATCGCCACCACGTGGAAGCGGGCGTAATGAACCAGTATGGCCTGCAGGGATACGAGGCCGCTTTCACCGAAAATTATCCCTGGCGCGGCCTGTTTGGGCTGGTGTTCTGGGACATCATCTACGATGCCAACGTGGCGGCCATTCACCACCCGCTGCAACGTGCCCCATCGGACTTTTACCGGCCCGAATTTTACCTCAGGCGCGAAGAACTGCTCAAAAAAAGACTGGCTGAGCTGGCCACCAAAGACGACTGGCGACGGCATACGGGCCGGATGTTTAACGCCAAATACGGCATCACCAACGTCCTCGTCGACTGGTCCGACGCGTTACTTAGTTTGGTTCACCGCCTAATCGACCTGCTCGACAGTGAACAACTACGGCTTATTTTGCTGGAAATGGCCCGCAACGTCCGCGAGCACACGCGTGGCTTCCCCGACCTGCTGATCTGGCAGCAAAACGACTATAGCTTTGTGGAGGTCAAATCACCCACCGATCATTTGGGTCCCCAGCAACTGCACTGGTTAGAGTTTTTTCAGCTTGTTGGGGTGCGCAGCAAAGTGATGCGGGTGGTCTGGG
>JAYVAP010000374.1:0-3015 GCA_043750915.1 Spirosoma sp.
AGCAAGCTCCGGCCGCCGAGCAAATCTCCCCCTACGATGAACAGAATCAAACTGACGGCGATAACACCTACGGCCAGCCCTGAACGTTCCCTGATCTTATTAATGACAGACATTTTGCTTTATTCGTACAGTTATAGCCCGCAAAATAACAATTTTCCCGGTTGCCGTACAAGCATTAATGCGGTTATGTGCCGGATAGCTGTTGCTGAACCGCTGCAAACAGGGGTCCCTCTGCGCCTAATACCGCAAATCGGGCAAACAATTCTTCGCTGTACCACTGCCGTTGGTGGGTGAGCCGCACCACTTCTTTATGGCCGCTCTGCCGGTAAGCATACTGATCAACAGCGGCCGGACTTCGCCAGACGCTGATGGTGCATTGTTGCACCACCGGTAATTCGCCAACGCCAATACCAAACAGCAGGCTGTCGGCATGGTCGGCCAAACGTTGCCGGGCCTGTGGCACGTGTTGCCAAAAATCGGGCAGGGCACGGGCACGAATAGTAGCCCGGGTGAGCACCGCAACGGGGCTTTCAGCGAGTGGCTCACGGCTCATTGCCGGGTTGTTCGCTGTAAAGGGGTTTTGGCCGTCCCAAAGGCCGTGTGCGCGTTGGGGCTGTAGGTACAGGGTGCCGGTTTGGCGGGTTCCCTGGCTCAGGTGCCGATAGATGTTGGTTTGGTGGAAGACGCGGGCGACAGACTCGTCAGCCCAAACGCCGAGAAATACGTAGGTCGAGAAATCGGGAATGAGGCCGAAGTCGATTCCGCTGCCCATCAGTTTGCCAAACTGAAGCCCATCGGCCTCAAAAGGATACATGCGGGCGCGGCCCATGTTGGCAAACGCCCGGAAGCGGGCCAGTGGCTTATACTCAAAAACAGTAACGGTAATAACAGGCATATAGCATAAAGCCCGCGTGGAGCAGGCTTGTTTGGGGCAAGTTCGGAAATTAACAGTGAGCCAGCCTGAAAATTTTGGTCCACTGCCTTTTTTGTGCGGTTGTCAACGGGTCGTTCAGGCATAAATCAACACATTTGAGGAAAAATTACCCCACTTTTTCAACACAAAGAAGCCGGACTCCAATTGGGGTCCGGCTTCTTTGTGTTGATCTGATCAGCTACTGCTTAGTCGTCCTTACCGTCTGGGTCAACTTTGTCTTCGGCCTTGTCGAAAGCGTTTCCGATGCTTCGGCCAGCCTGCTTGAAGCCTGACTTGATATCTTTCCAGGCTGCCGCCGTAGCGTTCTGTGCCTTGTCGATGTCGTTGCCCAGTTGCTTACGGTCAGCTTCCATTTTGGCAAGTTGATCTTTCGATGCCGCTTTTGCCTGACTGCCTTCGCGCTTCATATCAGCCTTCATTTTGTCGATTTTAGCATCTAACTTGTCTTTTTGGACGTTCATGTCAGCCACGGCTTGCTTGCGTTCGCGCTCAAAATTATCGCCGGCCTGGTTCATATCGGCACGGGTTTCGGCGGTAGCTTCTTTGGTGTCGGCGTTAATGGCATCGCCGGTGCGTTCCATCGCATCTTCCGTGCGCGACTCTTTTTTGTTGTCGGAGCTACAGGCCTGTAACAAAGCCAGCGAGGCCACCAGCAAAGTGGTGCCAACAACGTTTTTCAGCGGGGTAAACATAAGGGGAATCCTGTTCATGGTGTTTTTATGTAGTTTCATGTACAAAAGCCTGTTACAAATGCTATGCCAATGTCCTATCCAGTGGTCCTGCGTGCTGACGGCCTGGTTACTTGATACCGCATCCAATGGGCTTGGTCATTGGCGACTGCACCGGCCGACCTGCCAGCAGACTCCCAACGGCCTCTTCCACGTATCGACGTTTCACACTGGCACTGTCCTGTGGGTTGTCGTCGATGGTGCCGACGTACTCGAGAATAAACGTCCCGTTGGTTTGTTTCAACACGTAGACCTGCGGGGTTCGGGTGGCACCAAAAGCCCTGGCCACCAACCGCGTTTCGTCTAAACCATACGGATACGAATAGCCTTTGTCGCGGGCGCGGATTTTCATGTTCTCAAACGAGTCATCTTCATACTGTGTGGGGTCGTTGGGCATAATGGCCAGCACCGGGTAGCCCTGCGGGGCAAACAGGCGGTCCAGAGCCGCAAGCCGGTCTTCATAGGCTTTTGAAAACGGGCAGTGGTTAGCGGTGAACACCACAATCAACCCTTTCTGCTGGCGGTAGTCGGCCAGCGTAGTGGTGCGGCCATCCACGTTTTTGACCCGAAAGTCGGCAACTGCATCGCCCAGGGTGTATCCCTGGCGTGTTTGGGCATTGGCGGCTGGCATCAGGCCGACAACCAGCAGTCCCGCCAGTAGCCAGCCCATTTGTTGTTTGAACATTGATCTGTAATCGTTTGCGGGTTAGACGATGCGCGTTGGGAAAAGATTAATGAACCGGTTGCGTTTGGGAGCAGCTCACTGGTATAGCCGCCCGACGAACGATTTGTTTGGCCCGATTTCTCTCACCGAACCAGGATTCTGGTCACGCGTTTTTGCCCACCGGCCCGCACATCCAGCCAGTAAATTCCCGGCGGCAGCGGGTATTGCGGAATCAAATCTACTTCGCCCATTTGCCGTTCCAGCTGGTTATTGATGGGTTGTCCGGTCATTGTGCGTAGCTGGATAGTTGCCCCGTCGGCATTCCATAGCCGCAGGTGAATCCGGGCGGGGTCGGCGGGGTTCGGATAAACTACTGCCACCAAACCATCGACCGAAACAACTGCCGATACGGGTTTGAAGAGATGGGAAGTGCCGTCGCGGTCAATTTGCCGCAACCGGTAGTAGTTATCGCCTGGCAGCGGGTGCCGGTCGGTGAGGCCGTAGTATTGGCGGTGGGCGGTTGTGCCGTTGGCCCTTACTTCGCCCACCGGCCAGTATTCGCCCAAATCGGCACTTCGCTCCACCACAAACCGGTCGGCGTTGCGCTCAGCTGTTGTTGCCCAGGCCAGCTGAACACGGTCGCCTTCGGGTTTGGCGGTGAAGGAAAGAAGGGTGACGGGTAGCGAGGA